>NZ_SLWB01000021.1 GCF_004340205.1 Acetobacteroides hydrogenigenes | reverse complement strand
ACTTCGGCCTAACGAATCGGCTTTAGCCTTCTTTTGGTTGCTGCAAAGATAAAAAAATGATCGTAATCCTTGGATTTAATCATAGTATCTGACGGCTATGAGGACAGATGCTACTGCGAGAATAGCAGCAGAGGTGTAAAGCAAACGACTAAAGCTGCGAATCCGGCAAAGGCTAAAAACTATGGGAGGCTAAAGCCATCCTTGGGGAAAAATCAGGATACCCCCAAAAAAAAGAATCAGAATACCATAAAAATAAACAGGATGCAAGCACTAAAGGTAAACGATGCTATAGCGCTAAGGCCGCTAGAGCTCGCTGACGCCTCCGATATCTTTGAGGCGATTGACGGCCAAAGAGGCTACCTAAGGACATGGTTGCCATTTGTGGATTTCACCCGAAAGGTGGAAGACTCGGAGCAGTACATCAAATCGGTTATCGATGCGCCCCAGGAGCACCGCGACTTGGTTTTTACCATCCGCTACGACGATCGGCTGGTAGGGTTGGTGGGCTTTAAGGATACCGATTGGCCGAATCGGAAAACGGAGATCGGCTACTGGATCTCGGAAAGGTACCAGAAAAAGGGTATTGTAACCGAATCGGTACGGAGGCTGATGAGCTACGCATTTGACAATATGGCCATGAACCGAATCCAAATAAGATGCGCAGCTGGTAATATCCGAAGCAAGCGCATCCCTCAACGGCTCGGGTTTACGCTCGAAGGCGTTGAGCGCGATGGCGAGCTGCTGGTTGGCGGCGTTTTTACAGACCTTGAGGTGTACAGCATCCTGAAAAGGGAGCGGTAGCATTGGATAAATGGGGGCACCAGCCTTCTGGTAAAAAAAAAGAGGCTGCCTTTGGGGCAACCTCTTATATCTGTTTACTAGAATATTCTAATATCCATCGTTCTGCTTAAGCTTAGGATTTTTATCCAAGGCACTTTGAGAGAATGGTAAATACCTATTCTTAGGTGCAAAAGCACGCGTTTCGACCTTACGCAACGACGCATTATCTGGAGTTGGCAAAGTAATTACAGCACGCTTGTAAGGATCTGTTTCGGCGGTGTTGATGGTACCAATCGCACGGTATAGATCGCCGTTTAGAACGGTTTCGGCAACCATTTTGCCCGAAGCATCTTTCCAACGAACGATATCGGCACGTCTTAAACCTTCGCCAGCGAACTCAATACAGCGCTCACGACGAATAAGCTCGCGAAGCTTTTCAACAGAACCGTACTTTGCCCTATCAACAGCAGGCATTCCGGCACGGGTACGAACAGCATCAAGAGCATCGTAAATTTCGGCATCAACCGCCTTATTTAGCTCGAGCTTTGCCTCCGCAATAGTCAACAGCACTTCTGCATAACGGAATACAATTGGACATGCATCGGTATTCCACATATCAGCGTATTGAGAGAATGGTGCTAGATACTTTGCGTAGGTTAGCCCCGTTTTAGAAGCATTATCAGCAGCATCGTAGAAGTTTGGATTAGACTTTCCACCAACAGTTTTGTCGAGGGTATTAAGAATATCTCCATTCCAATTCTGTCCAGGGAAAATAATTGTCATAGCCATACGAGGGTCGCGACCTGCAAATGGATGAGTAGGATCGTAAGCCGCAGATTCCTCCTTTGTAAGGCCATCGGCCATCTCGTACATGTCAACAAGGTTTTGAGTTGGAACGATTGACGACCATCCTCCGTCTCCGTTGTTGTACATTGCACCAATAATCCAGTTAGACCATGTGTTTACAACATACTGGGCAGAGTAGATAATTTCCTTCGACGATTTTCCTTCGAGGGTAAACAGCTTTGAATAGCCATTCTTTCCTTGCTCAAGGTCGTACATTTTAAGCGCTTGGATTTCGTGAGCTGCATCCAAAGCACGTTGATAGTCGCCCCAGTATAGCGCAGAACGCATCTTTATAGCCAAAGCGGTTCCTTTGGCGATTCGTCCCACCTGCGATGGTGCTGCCTTAAGATCTGGAATAAGCGCGTCTAGCTCGTCGTAAACAAGCTTCTTGACCTCAGCCTCGCTGTTGCGAGCAACCTGAGCCTCTGCAGCAGAGCTGTAATTTTTGATGATGGGTACACCACCATACCAGAAGTTCATCAAGAAGTACTGGTACGCACGAATTGCACGAACCTGTGCTATCAAATCTTTCTTATCTGCATCATTAGCAAATTTAATAGATTCAACATTTTCCAGGAAGGTATTACAACGTCTGATGGTGGTGTAGTCGTAAAAACCATGCCCTGTACTTGCCGCGCTTATTGTTCCATTTCCAATATTTCGGTACCCTTCGTGCGTGTGATAGTTAAATGAAATATCAGAGGTGCAATCCCAGTAGAACACATCATCGCCATTAATCCAACCGCTATAACAGCCTATAGCAGCATCCTTGGCATCCTTTTCAGTTTTCCAGAAGGTAGCAGGAGAGAGAGCATCACTAGGAACCGTATCCATAAACTCTGAACACGAGCTAAGCATCCCAATGCTCAGAAATATAAAGAGTAATTTTTTCATTTTGCGAGTTTTTAGAATGTTAAGTTAACACCAAGAGAGGTTGTCTTGATAAGAGGATAGTTCGATCCGCGTCCAGCAGGAGCTTCAGGATCAACATTGAAATCCAAAGAATCGAAAGTCAACAAGTTTTCGCCCGATAGGTAAACTCTAAACCTAGAGATTCCGATTTTCTTAAGCATTTGAGCAGGGATAGTGTATCCAACCTGAACATTCTTCAATCTTAGGTAGCTGGTATTTTGAATCCAGAAGGTAGAGGCAACATTGTAAGGGTTGCTTGCAGAAACACGAGCCTCTGCTACACGAGGATACGACCCGCCCTTATTAGTTGTAGACCAAGCATCAAGCCATACGGTGGAAGGATGCTGAGCATCACCAGAGAATTCTCCGAAAACCTCGTTGTTGTAGAAACGGGCAACGCCAGATGCACCTGCAAAGGTCATCGAAAGATCAATACCCTTCCATTCTGAGTAAAGATTCAAACCAAAGATGTACTTAGGATCGGTAGAGTTTGCAATCACGCGGTCATCCGCAGTGAGCTTACCATCGCCATTAGCATCCTTATATCGAAGGTCGCCGGCCTTAAACTTCTTTCCAAATGGGTTGCCATACTTAGCAGTAAAGGCATCCGCCTCTTCCTGCGATTGGAACAAGCCATTAGACTCGTACACATAGTATGAGTTTAGTGCATTTCCGATTTGCTTAATCGAGTTGCCCTCAATCATTCGGGTAACACCACCTAGATCAAGAATTTCGTTCTTGTTGTACGAAATGTTTCCATTTGCAGAAAAGGTAACATCCCCCCACTTGTCTTGATAGCTAGCAGAAATTTCTATACCACGGTTTTGCATTGCCCCAACATTGGCCTGGTAAGCACCTAAGCCAAAGGTTTCGGGAACTGGAACGCTCATGATAATTCCGGTAGTTTTACGATCGTAGTAGTCAATGCTTAGGTTGATCTTGTTGTACAGCCCTGCATCAACACCAAAACCGTATGTACGAGCCTCTTCCCATGAAATTTCGGAGTTCTTAAATGAAGTTTGTGCAATACCTGTTGCAAGTGCTCCATCGAAAGGATAGTTTTCTCCAATCGAATAAGTTGTCTGCCAAGGGTAGTAATCACCAAGTGCGTCTTGGTTACCAAGCTTACCCCATGATGCACGGAACTTAAGATTTGAAAGAGTTCCTCGTAGGCTTTCCATAAAAGATTCCTCAGAAATACGCCATCCTGCAGACAATGAAGGGAAGTATCCCCAACGGTTATCTGGGCTAAAGCGAGAAGATCCATCGGCACGGAAATTTGCCTCAAACAGATATTTTCCCTTAAAGTCGTAGTTTAAACGACCGAAGTACGACATCATAGAAAGTTCGCGGGTATATCCTGAATTCTTCATGGTAGATTCAGCACCAGCATTCATATCGGTCAAAACATTGTTAGGGAAGTTCGAACGATATGCAGTCTTTTCTTTGTAGTCATACTTTTCCGCATGGTAACCCAACATAACCTTAACGCCGTGCGATCCAAATGTCTTGTCGTAGTTTGCAAGTCCATCAAAACTTGAACGATTCCAAGCATAGGTGGCCTCGGTTAAGCTATTTGGACCATGATACTTATTTGGATTATACTGAATATCCTTTACAAACATTACATAATCCTGATTGTTGCTCACATACGATCCAGTTGCAGAAAGCTTAAGGCCATCAATCACCTTGTAGTCTAAGCCAACCATTCCTGTAAAGTTTTGGTTGTATCTATCCACAGACTGACCAGAATCGAGCCATGCAATAGGGTTACCATCACCAATAGTGCCATAGGTACCGTCTGCACGCTTGTTTACAATCCAAGGTGCAATAAGGTTTAGCTGACGAATAATCTGATCGGAGCTACCAGGAGCATAAGTGCTATTCGCATCCTTATAGTCATTCTTGATGTAAGCAAGATTCATTTTTGCAGAGAACTTGTCGTTCAGCTTAATGTCAACGTTGCTACGTCCGTTAAACTGCTCACGCCCAGAGTTTGGAAGAATACCTGTCTGGTTCAAATATCCAGCAGAAACCATATACTTTGCATTTTCGCTACCGCCGGTAACGCTTGCATTATGGTTTTGTTGAAATCCTGTCCTATAAGCTAGATCATACCAATCGGTATTTGGGTAGTTTGGATCGGATCCATCGCGGAACTTTTGAATTTCAGCATCAGTAAATCTCGCCGCCTTACCTTCTGCGATTCGAGCTTGATTGTATAGAGTCGCATAATCAGCTGAACTTAACCTATCAATCATTGTGGTAGGGGTTTGCCAACCAACATAACCATTGTAAGTTGTTACAGGCTTACCTTCTTTACCTCTCTTGGTAGTAATTAAGATAACACCATTAGATGCTTTTGAACCGTAAATTGCCGCAGATGCAGCATCCTTTAGAACAGAGATTGATTCAATATCGTTTGGATCTAGCTGATTCATCGAACCAGACTCCACTCCATCAATTAAAATGTAAGGATTTGCATTGTTGAGCGTTCCAACTCCACGAACACGGATTGTTCCAGCATCTTGTCCAGGGCGACCTTGTCCTGAAGTGATAGTAACACCAGGCATCATACCTTGCATAGCCTGAGAAACATTGGAAATAGGCCTATCTTGAAGGGTCTTACCCTTAAGTTGGGCAACAGAACCTGTAAGATTAACCTTAGTTTGTTGTCCATAACCTACTACAACGACCTCTTCAATGCTCTGAGTCGATGGTTCTAGTGAAACCTGTAGACTTTTTTGTCCCTTCAAAGGAACCTCTACAGTTTGATAACCAACAAACGAAAAAATAACAACAGAATTAGCGTTGGGAGCCTTAATGGTAAAATTACCATCAATGTCGGAAGCGGTTCCGGTAGTTGTTCCCTTTACTTGAATTGAGACTCCAGGAATTGGATCACCATTTTTTGCATCCTTTACCTTCCCGGTTACGGTGATTTGCTGAGCGACAGCGGTGAGGTTTAGCAGTAAAAACATCGCCAAAGTCAGCAGACAATACGGTACAGCAAGCCCTTTAGGCTTTACATTCACCTTTTTTCTACTCATGGTTAACTTTTTTTATAAGACTAATAGATTCAAAACTTGCCATCATCAAATCGACAACCGAAAATCACCTCGATTATGATTTTAACGACTGACAAAATTGATTTAGTAATTTTAATAAAAACACCCGATTACAAATAAGCCTTAATTGTATTAACACAAAATAATTTCAGAACAGCCATTTACTAAATCAAACAAAACATACAATCCTGTATTTAAAGACTATAACAATACAACATGTCGTTGCATTACAGCATACAATTCTACACAAGCCACTTAATTTTAACACAACAATAAGACTGGTAGGGTTCCGTTTTCGAAAGCATTAACGCTTGTTTTGACATTTTTTCAAACAGTAAAAGTATTCGAAGTTGCAACACTTAGACAAATACTGCATCTATCAACAATAGCCTTACAATGCCTATTCTACCAGAGAACCTACAACTTACAATAATTGTTCACTTTACCCCGTCTTACTTTTCATGATTTAGAAAACCACAACCGCACAAAACAACTAAAACCAGCATACTACAATCTTAGCATGCTCTTCCCTAAAGCTCCAATACAAAGCTAAAATCAGCAAAAAAAAAGCAAAACTATAATGGCTAGCTAAGCAGGAAATCCCTATATTGCCGCATCATTCGAAAAACTTAACACTATGCATAGCAATCCAGAAGAAAAACCGATTGGTTTGCCTGAGAACGCATATCGCGATCTCAAGGAAGGAGAGGCATATGAGCCGATCTTGTCGCCTAAGAAAACGTATCCCGAAGTAACCACCTACTCGTTACTTATCGGTTTAGTTATGGCCGTTATCTTTTCGGCAGCAGCAGCCTACCTAGGCCTAAAAGTTGGGCAGGTATTTGAGGCCGCCATTCCTATTGCCATTATTGCGGTTGGTCTCTCAACCGTTACCGGCCGTAAGAACTCGTTGGGCGAGAACGTCATCATCCAGTCGATTGGCGCCAGCTCGGGCGTAATTGTTGCAGGGGCCATCTTTACGCTACCTGCGCTTTACATCCTTCAGGCAAAGTACCCACAGCTGTCGGTGCACTTTTTTCAGGTGTTCCTTTCGTCGCTGTTTGGGGGTGTTCTTGGAATTCTATTCCTGATTCCCTTCCGTAAGTTCTTTGTGTCAGACCAGCACGGCAAGTATCCTTTCCCAGAGGCAACCGCAACAACCGAGGTGCTGGTGTCGGGTGCAAAAGGTGGCAATCAGGCCAAGGTTCTTGTTCTTGCCGGCTTAGTTGGAGGTCTTTACGACTTTATAGTGGCAACCTTTGGCGCATGGAGCGAGGTGGTAACCACCCGCATTATCCCTGCTGGTGCCGAGCTGGCCGATAAGGCAAAGATGGTATTTAAGGTGAACGTTGGCTCGGCGCTTCTTGGTCTTGGCTACATCATCGGACTTAAGTATGCCGCCATTATCTGCGCCGGATCGTTTGTAGCCTGGTTCGTGCTTATTCCTATGATCTCGTACTTTGCCGATGGGCAAACCATTGCCGTTGGAGCCAACGTCGTGAAGCTTCTTGGACAAATGACTCCAGAAGAGATCTTCCGCGCATACGTTCGCAATATCGGTATTGGCGGCATTGCCATGGCCGGTATCATTGGGATAATTCGTTCATCGGGCATCATCAAAAATGCCATTGGACTTGCCGCAAAGGAACTTGGTGGAAAGCATGCTGTAGATAAAAACGTTGCCCGCACCCAGCGCGATCTATCAATGAAGTTTATTGCACTTGGGACCATAGTTGGGGCAATCCTCATATTCATATTCTTCCAGTTTGGCGTGGTACATAACCTAACCTATGCACTGGTTGGCTTAGCCATCGTAATGGTTATCGCATTCCTATTTACCACCGTTGCGGCTAACGCCATTGCCATTGTGGGCACCAACCCTGTATCGGGTATGACCCTTATGACCCTTATCATCTCATCCGGCATTCTTGTTTCGGTTGGATTAAAGGGAACCGAGGGAATGGCTGCTGCGCTGGTTATTGGCGGTGTAGTTTGTACGGCGCTATCGATGGCAGGGGGCTTTATCACCGACCTAAAGATCGGATACTGGATTGGAACGACTCCCCGCAAGCAGGAGACCTTTAAGTTCCTCGGAACGCTAGTTTCGGCAGCAACCGTTGGCGGCGTGATTATGGTTCTTAATAAGACCTACGGATTCTCGGGCGAAGGTGCGCTTGTTGCCCCACAGGCTAACGCAATGGCAGCAGTAATCGAGCCTATGATGTCGGGTCAGCCAGCACCATGGATTCTTTACGGAGCAGGCGCTATGCTAGCGCTTATCCTAACCATGATTGGTGTTCCTGCACTGGCATTTGCCTTGGGTATGTTTATCCCGCTCGAATTAAATACCCCATTGCTAATTGGTGGTATTGTTGCCCATATCGTAGCAACCCGTTCGAAAAATTCAAGCGTGAATAAGGCTCGCAAGGAACGTGGAACCCTTATTGCATCGGGCTTTATTGCCGGTGGTGCGCTTATGGGCGTTGTTAGTGCTATCATCCGATTCCTTGGTGCCAACCTAACCTTTACCGAATGGGCCGAAAGTAACGGAGCACAAATCCTTGCAGTTGTAATGTACGCCGCTATTATCGGCTACTTTATTTGGGATTCGCTGCGCGCTAAGCCCGAAGAGGAGTAACATTTATTAAAATATTACGTCGATTTGGTGCAACAGATTTAGGTTACCTAGATGCCTGTTTATCAGATTGACGTTTTATCCTTAATACTAAAACAACCAGATAATGTCAGAAAATATCTTAGACAAATTTTTGAGGTACGTTGCGGTAGATACCGAAGCAGACCCCGAATCGAAATCATACCCCAGCACAGAAAAGCAACGCGTGTTGGGATACATGCTCGAAGACGAGCTTAAGACTATTGGCCTTTCCAATGTTGATGTAGACGAGCACGGCTACGTTACCGCAACGCTTCCATCAAACACCGACAAGAAGGTGCCTACCATCTTCTTCATGGCGCACATGGATACCAGTCCAGACATGCCCGGAAAGGAGATTAAGCCACAGATTGTAGCCAACTACGATGGCAACGATATCATCCTAAACAAGGAAACCGGAATTACCCTAAAGGTTGCCGACTTCCCAGAGCTGAAGAATTACGTTGGTCAAACCATCATCACCACAGATGGAACCACCCTTCTTGGTGCCGACGACAAGGCCGGTATTGCCGCAATCATGTCGGCAATGGAGTACCTTGTAGAGCATCCCGAGATTAAGCATGGCGATATCCGCGTGGCCTTCTCGCACGACGAGGAGATTGGATGTGGTGTAGACTACTTCAACGTAGAAAAGTTTAACGCCGACTTTGGCTATACCATAGATGGCGGAGCCATTGGCGAGCTGGAGTTCGAGAACTTCAATGCAGCTGGTGCTACCGTAAAGATTCAGGGATGCAACATCCACCCCGGATACGCCAAGGATAAGATGCTAAACGCCATCCTAATCGGACAGGAGTTTAACGCTATGCTTCCGGTAAACCAACGCCCAGAGTACACTACCGGATACGAAGGCTTCTTCCACATCACCAAGTTCGAGGGAACCGTCGAGCATGCCACCTTCCAGTACATCGTCCGCGACCACGACAGAACCAAGTTTGAGGCAAAGAAGATAGAGATGCAGCGCATCGCCGAATTCATGAACCAGCGCTATGGAGCAGGAACCGTTACCGTAGAGCTAAAGGATCAGTACTACAACATGCGCGAAAAGGTAGAACCTCACTACCATATCGTGGAGAATGCGATAAAGGCAATGGAGATGGCCGATGTGAAACCTCACGTAATGCCAATCCGCGGTGGTACCGATGGTGCTCGCCTATCGTTCATGGGGCTACCCTGCCCCAACATCTTTGCAGGCGGGCACAACTTCCACGGAAAATTTGAGTACGTTCCTCTAGAATCTATTGTAAAAGCAAAAGAAGTTATTGTTAATATTGCGTCGCTTTACGCACAGTAAGCAATAATGGAATGCTAGAACCATACTTGGGGCAGGTTATAATAACCTGCCCCTTTTTTATTGTCGTATTAGAATCATTAGCTATAAGAGCAATCCCCCTCCCGACGTTTGCCCTGTCTTAGGCACAATTTTTGAAAGTATGTCTCTGTCCCAAATCAGAACCGATATGAAAAAGATTTTTCTACTTCTAACCATAATTGGAGCAATGTCGTTGGCAAGCTGCGATAACGACAACGAATGCTCGTTAAGCAACTACTGGGTTGAAATGGGAACCATACAGAAGGTGTCTCCCAATGCACAGCCATTCTTCATACTGTTGGATAATGGCGATAAGGTTTGGCCAGCAGTAACAAATTTCCCCACTTACAATCCAAAGGAGGGGCAGCGTATTATTGCCGGCTACTCCATTCTAACAAATGGATCAAACGACTACAACCACGACATTAAGCTATACGACGTTTACGAGGTACTAACGAAGCCGGTAGTTACGCTCACAGAAGCCAATGCCGACAGCATAGGTAACGATCCGATGATAATTACCAACGCCTGGATTGCTTCGGGCTACCTAAACATCGAGTTTCGATTCTTTGGGTACAACAAGCGCCATATGGTAAATCTGGTAAAGAGCGACTTGTTCCTAAGCACTCCCGAAGCAGCCAACCTTCAATTCCGCCAGAATGCCTACAACGACGAAGCGCGATACCAGATGTCAGGAATCGTATCGTTCAACATTGCATCGTTGCAGGTAGAGGGTGCAACCAATCGAAAGATCATGCTTACCTATAGCGACCCAAACGGTGAAAGTAGAACTATAGAGCTTAAGTATGACTGGTCAGGGGCTAGCCCAACAACCAGCCCAATTACCTCCAGCAAAAAAGATTACTCCGCGGTTAAATAACCGCATCCAACCATATCCCAAGTCAAAAAAAGCACCCTGAGAAGGATGCTTTTTTTATTTTTATTTGTTGGTGCTTCATGTAAAGGCTGCTGCTAAATGTGCATGACATGCCATCTGAGATTCCCATTCCCTGCTCCCTTATCCAAAGAGAACAAGTTCTTCTATACGTTTGTAAAACCTTTAATCCCGCTAAGCAATGCTCCACTTCCGATTAAATACAGAATAGCGTTCTCTTCCCACATCTTTCTGCCCAAAAACATCGCTTTCCTTTTTCGAATGTTGCGGATTATGGCTAGCATTGCACCGCTAACCGCACTTACACGTAACCTATAGCATCACGATGAAAAGATCATTTAAGGGAATAGTACTTTTATCGCTGGGAATACTAACCGGAATAGGCGCTTTCGCGCAGCCCGACGACCCCTACTTTGGGGAAACCTGCACCAGCATCTTAGTAGGCAAAAAGGCCTCGGCCGACAAGTCGGTAATCACCAGCCACACCTGCGATGGCAGCTACCGCACCTGGCTCAACGTTGTGCCTGCCGCAACCTACCCCGACACCGCTAAGCACCTTGTGTATAAGGGTAGCCTAAAAACCGAGAGCGTAACCGACAATAATGGGCTTACCCTGGCTGGCTCCATACCACAAGTCAATCAAACCTTTGCCTACCTCAACACCGCCTACCCCTGCCTCAACGAGAAGCAGCTGGCCATTGGTGAAACTACTATCGTTGGCCGCAAGGAGCTGGTAAACGAAAAGGGGATGTTCAACATAGAGGAGCTCCAACGCATAGCCCTTCAGCGATGCACCTCGGCCCGTCAAGCCATTAAACTAATTGGGGAGTTGGTTAAGCAGTACGGATATGGAGATTGGGGCGAGTGCATCACCATTGCCGATAAAAATGAGGTTTGGCAATTCGAAATATTTGGCGAAGGTCCCGATCGCATCGGTGGCGTTTGGGCCGCCCAGCGTATCCCCGACGATCACGTGGGCATTTCGGCGAACATTGCCCGCATTGGCGAGATCGACCTAAGCAACCCAAACTACTTTATGGCATCCGACAACGTACAGGAAGTAGCGCTGCGCCTTAAGCTTTGGGATGGCACCACCCCCTTTAAGTTTTGGAAAGCGTATAGCCAAGCGAAAAAGAACTTTACCATACGCGATTTCTTCGTTCTAAGCAGCTTTGCGCCATCGCTCAACCTCAAGTTCGATGCCGACGAAATCCCCTTCTCCGTTAAGCCCGAGAAAAAGGTATCAGTACAGGATGTATTTGCCCTATACCGCACCACCTACGAGGGAACCTTTTACGACATGACCAAAAACCTTAAGGTGGTAAAGACCACCTACAAGAAGGACGGATCGGTAGAAAAGGTGGACACCGTACTCTACGAGGGCGCCAACCCCTGGATGGGACGAGACGAAGCCGCCATTTACAACGCGCTTAAACCTGGTTCGGTAGAGTTTCAACGCACCGTTTCGGTGGCCTGGTGCTCCTACTCCGAGGTTATCCAGCTCCGCGATTGGCTTCCCGACGAAGTTGGCGGCGTAGCTTGGTTCTCGTTCGACAACCCTGGACAAAGCCCCCGCCTGCCCATCTACTCGGGCAACCTGTCGCTACCCGACAGCTACAGCATCTGTGGGCAGCATCGCTACCGCGAAGATGCCGCAATTTGGAGCTTCCGTAAGGCCAACAAGCTGGCCACCGTAAAGTGGCAAAAGACCCGCAAGACTATAGAAACCGAAGTTGCCGCTCTCGAAGCCAAGGCGCTCGCCGAACAGCCAGCCCTTGAGGAGCAGGTAAAGGATTTGGTAAAGAAGGGAAAGAACAAGGAGGCCCGCGAGCTGGTTACCCGCTACTCCAACGACTTTTCCAGAAGCGCCATGCAGCGCTGGACCGAGCTCGAGCGTAGCTTCTGGGGCCTATTCGGCAGAGGATTCTAAGCCCAAACCTTATTCTGAAAATACTAAAGAGCAGCACCTAGTTACAGGTGCTGCTCTCTTTTTTATATCGGATAGTCCTTTGCAAAATGTAGGCGTATCAAGCTAAGATATATCTTTACTGATTGGCTTATAGAAGCACGTTATGCTTACTATCAGTACTGTTTTTTCTAGAACAGGACTCTATACAACCTGTAGCTTAATTGCACCCTATCGTTCTGAGTAGACCTCCTTCTTTAGAATTCTAGAATCCTTGGTCTTCTCGGGCATGGCATAGGAGCTACGCTCTAAAGAGGAACTAATAGCTTCTGTATCCTCTTCGGGCTGAACCGTCCTAAACATGCGGCTAAGCGCAACGTAGCCAAGCACACCCGCTCCCAACGACGACAGAAGGATGGCCAGCTTGGCATTGTTAACAATTGCAGCATCCTCGAAGGCCAACAGCGTAATAAAAATTGACATGGTGAAACCAATACCACCAAGCAAGCCTACCCCAAATATCGACTTCCACGTCAAATCACCGGGGAGCTTCGACCAACCCAGCTTCACCACCGCTAGCGTTAGCACAAATATCCCAAGAGGTTTTCCTACGATAAGCCCCAGCGCAATACCCAAGCTGTAGCTTTGCGATAGCGTCTCAACAATATTAGACTCTAGCACAATGGCGGTGTTGGCCAGCGCAAATACGGGCAGCACCAAAAAGGCAACAGGCTTATGTAGTATATGCTGAAGAACGTACGAAGGCGACTCCTTTCCTCCGCTACCAAACGGTATGGCAAACGCCAGCAGAACCCCAGTTATGGTAGCATGAACGCCCGAGTGCAGCATAAAGTACCACATGCCCACGCCTCCAACAATATAGGGAATAAGATTTTTCACCTTCAGCCGATTTAGCACGATAAGCCCGGCAAATATTCCGAGCGAAGTCAGCAGATTTGCCCACACCAGCGTTTTTGCATAGAAGAATGCTATAACCAGAATAGCACCGAGATCGTCGATAACAGCAAGGGCTGTAAGGAATACCTTTAGCGAGGTTGGAATCCTTCGACCAAGCAACGATAGCACCCCAAGGGCAAAAGCAATATCCGTAGCCATAGGAATTCCAGCGCCATCTTGCCCTAGCGTTCCATGGTTGAGCATCAGAAAAAGCCCTGCAGGCACTAGCATTCCGCCAATCGCCGCAAAAATGGGCAGCATGGCATCCTTTATATCCGAAAGTTCACCCTTATAGATTTCCCTCTCGAGCTCCAGCCCGATAAGCAAAAAGAAAATGGCCATTAACCCATCGTTAATCCAGTGCCCAATGGAATGCCCAGCAACGGAGGTTTCCCAGAAATTGGTGTAGCCACTACCCCAACTAGTATTAGCGATAATCAACGAGATGGCGGTACAGCCTATAAGCATCATACCACCAACCTTTTCACTATTAAAAAACTCCTTAAACAGTACCGTTGCCTTCATGTAACCTCCTCTTATGATTTCTGCTGATTGGGTTCTTTGCTCTCAAGATCAAATCCAAAATACCTACGGGGAGCTGCTATCTCCTCAATTTCTGATTTCGGATGCCCCCGTTTAGGAAATGCCACAAATATAACTGATTGTGTAAATCCCAAAATACCCCAACAACGAATAGATGGCCTAGATGTTCGCAGTATAGCAATCGTTAACGCTAGAAAACAGATGACCAATCTTGCTACTGCGGCTTATAGTGGAGCTCCTGCGGTTTATTGCCAAGCGTTGGATAATTATAGTCGAGCAACTGCATCCCTCAACCTTGCAGTTGCAACAAGCTACCTACCCCCTTAGGCGACTACCTTTCGGAAGCCCCAAACAATCGTCCCTGCCAGGTATCTAGTTCGGCCAAGCGCTTGTCGAGCATCGAAACCAGCTGCTCATTACGTACCAGTCCCCATCCCGGACCTGCCTGATAGCGCGGAGGAACCTCGCCGGCAAAGCGCTCTACTACAAAGCTGGGGTTTAAGTGCTCCAGAAATTCAACAAAGAAGTCGATATATTCCTGTAGGCCAAAGAAACGGAACTGCTTGGGGTTCTGCTCGTACTCCTTAGCCATGTGCGTACCCTTAAAGATCTGCAGTTGGTGAAACTTTATGGTATTCAGCGGCAGCTTCGATAGTATCTCGGACTGTGCAAGCATTCGCGCGCGCGTTTCGCCCGGAAAACCGAACATCATATGCGCCCCTACCTTGATGTGTCTCTTAGCGGTTTGCTCGATAGCCCAAACAGCCTGCTCGTAGGTATGGCCACGGTTAACCCGCTCGAGGGTATCGTTGTAGCAGCTCTCTATGCCGTACTCTATGGTTACGTACTTCTTCTCCGATAGCTCGGCAAAGAAGTCGAGTTTCTCCTCGTCCACACAGTCGGGACGAGTTCCCACCACGATACCCACCACCTCGGGTAGATCCAGCGCTTGGCTGTAGATCTCCTTTAGCCGTTCGAGTGGCGCATAGGTGTTGGAGTAGGCCTGAAAGTAGGCAAGGTAGCGGCTAGCCTTCTGGTAGCGCTTTACATGAAACTCTATTCCCTCCTCCAGCTGCTGGCGAATGCTCTTCTCGGGCGAGCAGTACGAAGGATTAAAGGCGTCGTTCAGGCAAAAGGTGCACCCGCCACGGGCAACCTTGCCGTCGCGGTTCGGACAGGTGAATCCGGCATCGATGGTAAGCTTCTGCACGCGTTCGCCAAAAAGGTTTTTAAAGTATCTCGAGTAGGAGTTGAATCTACGGCTATCGCCCCAAGGAAATATCTGTTGTTGGCTCATTTCAGAATTATAACGAGGGGACAAATTTAGAAATAGTTTGCATCGCCACATCGCTTCGCCACTGATTATCTGACATATTAACATCCTCATAAATAAACGGGGGGGGCATTATAGCACGAAATGCAAAAAAAATAGCGACCAAAAAGAAGTAAATCAGCTAAAAATCAGCTATAATTAGGACAGGAAACACAACCTCGCCCGGATAGCCTTACAAACCATTCTGCACCAGATGAAGCGCAACGTTGTAATGTTAACCATTCTGATCTTGATGCTTTCCGCCACCCAAACAGCGGAAGCCCAAACGTCCGATAGCACACAAACGCTTCGATGGGCCCCATTTGCAGCGTCCGTTGGTGCAGGTGCCGGGCATGTATTCCGACCAAGATCTGTAGAAAAGTACAACATAAGCTTTCCTGCGTACCAAAGCACCTCGGCCAGCCTCCTGTTTTCGGCCAATCGTAGCACGCTCATCGATGCTCTTTACGGGAAACCCTACTTTGGTGTTGGAGCCTACAAGCCCTACTACCACATGCAGGAGCTACTTGGCGATCCCTACTCCCTTTACCTCATCTATGGACTAAGCATACTCCAGCTTAGCCACGATCTCTCGTTTAGCACCGAAGCAAAGCTAGGCGCCTCGGTTGGCTGGAATCCATACAACTCTACCACAAACCAGGCGAATAGAATAATTGGAGCAAAGAACAACTACCACGCCAGCATCGATTTCTTCTTTAAGTATAGGATCAACCGTTACCTACAAGCTAGGTTTGGCGCCACCTACGCCCACTTTTCCGATGGAGCATACCGCCTACCCAACGCAGGGCTAAATACCGTTGGAGGATTTACCGATCTTCTCGTGTCGTTTAACGAGCGCCCCAAAGTAGGAAAGAGCTACCTATCGGTAACCAAAGCCAAGCCTCATATCGAATACGATTTGGGAATAACCTGCTCCTCGCGCCAAATCCTTGGGCAGGTGGAAAACACCAACTCCACCGTTATACTAAACCACTCGTTTAAGGCAATGGACCTCTACCTTTATGCAATGTACGTGGGAAGCCACTACCTACGTATAGGCACAGGGCTTCATCTTGTTTACGACGAAAGCAGCAACGTCACCGCTACCCGCACGCTCAACGAATCCGCAGGAGAGTTTGTTAACAGCTACGAGCCATCGGCATCTCGCGAAAGATTTGCTGCCGGAATCTTTGGCAAAGCCGAACTTCCCATGGGATACATAAATGCGCTTGCAGCCATTGGCTACATCTTTACTCCCGACTCCAGCAACAGCTTTATCCGCACCAACCTTGGACTAAAGTCGTATGTCTACAAAGGGATAAACGCCACCTTTGGCATACAGTTTACTCCCCAAAACGAAGCCAACTGCGTTTTCTTCGGACTAGGGTACACCTTTGGGTACCACTCGCTATTCCGGTAGCATCAGCTTTTGAATATTCGTAATCACCCAACCTGTAGGGAGAATAGCCGTTTAGCGCAATAGCGTTAACGCTATCCTAGGACCAAGGGCGAGCAGCTGCGTTTTCTTCAATCATAACTTTCAACTTTCCGGCTTGGGCATAGTTTGTTGAACCACATTTGCTAAATTGCCGGCTAATCTGACACCATTTGGTAACATCATGAATAAAATCGAAAGGAATCATTCTTCCTTCCTAAAACGATGGGGCATTACTGCAGGCGCTTGTGCCATAATGCTTCTTGCCGGAGGAGGGATTGTAAAGGCTCAACCTCAGAAAGCACTTATTCCCCTGCCAGTATCGGCAGCTTACGGAACCGAATCGTTTACCATAAACGAAAAAACTACCATCTTCTGCACAAAAGAGGTAAAGGAGGAAGCGAAAAAGCTGCAAAAGATGCTTAAACCCGCAACAGGCTACTCGCTAAAGCTAACCTCAAAGGATAAGGGCAACAGCATTCGCCTTAGTATCAACAAGGGGATTGGACTTCCCGCCGAAGGTTACCAGCTTCACGCCGATAGCAAGGGAATATCCATCACCGGAGCCGATGCTGCCGGGCTATACTGGGGCTGCCAAACGCTTCGCCAGCTGCTTCCCGCTCAGATTTATCAAAACTCCAAGCAAAACAACATAGTATGGAGCGTTGATCAAGCCGACATCAAGGATTATCCCCGTTTTGGATGGCGAGGAATGATGCTCGACTGCTCGCGCCAGTTCTTTAGCGCTGATTTTGTAAAGCAGTACATCGACTGGCTGTCGGCGCACAAGATCAACATCTTCCATTGGCACCTTACCGACGATCAGGGTTGGAGAATCGAGATCAAAAAGTACCCGTTGCTTACCCAAAAGGGCGCATGGCGTGGCCCGAACGAGGTGCTGCAGCCTTCATTTGGCTCGGGAGATAACCGCTATGGCGGCTACTATACCCAAAAGGAGATCAAGGAGATTGTTCGCTACGCAGCCGAACGCCACGTTAACATACTTCCTGAGGTTGATATCCCCGGTCACAGCCGCGCCGTTACCGCCTCGTACCCCGAAACGCTCTGCCAATCGGGCGATACTAGCCGTAGCGTGCAGGGCGAAAAGCAAAATGTTTGGTGTGCCGGACGCGAGGAGAACTTTAAGATGCTCGACGATATCTTTGGTGAGGTGGCAAAGCTATTCCCATTTGCGTATATCCACATTGGCGGCGACGAGGTTAACAAAAACTACTGGAGCAGCTGCCAAAGAGATCAACAATTGATGAAGGAGATGGGCATGACCTCGGTTGATCAAATTCAGAACTACTTCATCAAGCGCGTCCAAACCATCATCACCCAAAAAGGAAAGAAGATGCTGGGCTGGAATGAGATTTTGGAGGGCGGAAAGCTCGATAGCGAAACCGGAGTGATGGCTTGGACGGGTGTTGATGCCGGAATCGAAGCCGCACAAAAGGGGCATCCTGTGATAATGCTCCCCGGATCGTACTGCTACTTCGATATGTCGCAAGCACGTGGCGAACGCGGACACTGGTGGGCAGGCATTGTTAGCCTCGAAAGGGTTTACTCCTTCGACCCGCTCAACAACCAGCAGCTATCAGCCGAAGAAAACAGCCGCATCTTTGGCGTTCAGGCAGCCCTTTGGTCGGAATACCTCGACCGCCCTGCCCGTTACGTAGAGTACCAGTCGTACCCACGTATCTGCGCCATTGCCGAAGTGGGTTGGACACCACAAGCGCAGCGCCAATGGGCCGATTTCAACCAGCGCGTTACCAGCAACCACTTCCATCGATTGGCAAACATGGATATCAAGTTCCGTGTTCCAACCGCCACGGCCACCTTTAGCAAGGGCGAGGTAACCATTGCAGAACCCTACACAGGTGCTACGATTCGCTACACTACCGATGCCAGCGAACCAACCAGCACTTCGACGCTATACGCTCAACCATTTAAATGCCCAAGTCCCGAATTGCTTCGCACAAAGGTTTACTTCAACGATACCCTATCGAGCAATACCGTTGCAGGAGCCGAACCTCAACCATTTGCATCGTGGGATGCATCGACCATAGGCACCGAGTGGAAGACCGTAGAGTACCCTCTTACCGATGTGCTCTACAGCAACGGCTACTGGCAGCTGGAGCTTCGTCCAACAAAGGGAACAAAAGCAGTAGAGGTACGCAATGCTGCCATCGTCCGCAACAGCGAAATCGTGGCCATCGACGAGCATCTAGCCACTGCAGGAGGGAAAAACGGACGACCTTACTACCACTTTGCCATCGACAATTTTAGCAGCCAAGATACCTACAAGCTAAGGATGGAGGTACATGCAAAGGATAGCATCGACAGCTACGGTAGCCTAATCCTCCGCAAAAGCGAATATACAGAGCCTAAGGTCAGCGTAACCACCAACCTCAAGGTTAACGAGAGCAAAAGTCCGCTTACCAACCTTACCGATTGGAACAGAAGCACCACCTTCACCTCGGTTGAAGCCCCCAAAGATGGCGATTACATTACCTTCGAGCTCAAAGAGCCTATTTTTATTAGCAGGCTGGAGGTGCGCACGGGTATTCCACAAACCTCGCGCTATAGCCTCAACAATGGTGCACTCGAAATCTCGGAAAACGGAACCGACTTTACCAACGTTTCGGGCTTTACCTACGGAACCGGTAGCGCCACCATCGGAAAAAAGGTGAAGAGCATCCGCATTCGTGTTATTGGCAAGCACCTAGACTCATTCCTAACCGTACAGGATTTGATGTTGTGGTAGCGGATCTATTCTCTATCCCAAAATAATGCAGAAAGCAGCCTTCAAGGGCTGCTTTCTTGCTATGATGGATTATAGATATCAAGCTAACTCAGGTTTTCGACGCATAGCCGTCGAACTGAGCGGATGCATAGAGCCATGCTTTTGAAAGGAAAGCATATATATCAAGCACTAGTGCATGATTGAAACTGCTTATCCCCTCCACGGGAGGGGTAGGGGTGGGTTAAGAACGCTAAGTAGAGAGAAAATATTGATTTTAACGAGCAAACCCACCCCCTACCCCCTCCAAAGGAGGGGATAAACTGCCATGATTATGCCTTAAAGCATCTCTTAAGCTCATAATTGCCGTCTGCTTTAGCTGACGGAACTTAATGGCTAAATAAAATGAGGGGCTTTAGCCCCCATTGCTGCCCATTATACAGCTGGGCTAAAGCCCAATCTCCCAATCTTTCGCCATCCGTTGGCTGAAGCCAACGGCAATAAAAGCAGCATAATAGAAATTTGCCGCATATTTTGCAGAATATACCCGCTACCTCTCGCCCTCCCACTCTAGGTAGAACTCATCCAGAAACTCCTCCATCACCTTATGACGGTGCTGAGCCAACCTTTTTGCTGTTGCGGTATTCATTCGCTCCTTAAGCAGCAGCAGCTTCTCGTAAAAGTGGTTGATGGTGCTACCGTTGCCCATCTTATACTGCTCGAACGACTGGTGCAGCACAGGGCTCTGATCGGGATTGTACATCTCGCGCGCCTTACTTCCACCGTAGGCGAACGTCCGCGCAATGCCAATGGCACCAATGGCATCCAGCCTATCGGCATCCTGCACCACCTGCCCCTCGATGGTAGGCATAGGAGTGGCAACACCAGCCCCCTTATACGAGATATCCCGCACTATCTGGCAAACCTGCGCAATAACCTCCTCGTCCACCATCAGGCTCTGCAGCCATGCCCGCGCTTTTGCAGGACCCACCTCCTCGTCGCCGTCATTAAACTTCCAGTCGGCGATGTCGTGCAGCAGAGCGCCAAGCTCCACCACCAGCAGGTTGGCGTTTTCCTCCTTGGCAATACGAACCGACATCTTCCAAACCCTATAAATGTGCCACCAATCGTGCCCCGAGCCTTCGCCAACGAGCAAGCTGCGCACGTACTCGGCGGTTTTACCAACTAGGCCATCGCTATCCGATCGTAAAATGTCTTTCATATTGTTACTTAAATTCGTTGGTAAACAAAGATAGGGGTTTATTTAGCATGGATGATGCTGAAGGAGATGGAGTAAAGATAATTATTGGAGACTACATCATTATCAAATGCAGAAGAAATATAAAGCGCAGCCGTGGTGGTGGCTGCGCTTACGTATGGTTTTCTGACTTTGATACATAATAGCGTCTTAGAACGCTACTTAAGTTCGATTAAGGTTAGCCAGCAAACAAGCATAATTCAGGGGCACCCCTTCGGGGTTGCTGCTTAGCAGGGCATCTTTCCGTGGGTTTCGCCCACGGTTACTAAGGGGTAGCGACTTCGTAGCATTTTACCGCTCTGAAAGAGCGGTACCTGAATAACCGTGGGTGAAACCCACGGAATATCGCTAAGGGTTAAATCAACCCCGAAGGGGTGACCCTAAGGTTTAAACTTTTGCCTTTAGGAAATGATACGAGTAAAATATTGAACAAAGCCCATTCCAGTGTTTTAGATCCATATGCGAACATCGCGTACCGTTTTAGCGCATAGCTGGGATAAAAGCGAAATCCTAGCTATTGCAGCTGGTAAAAGTGTTTTTCGTATGAAATCGAGTATGCATTACCTTTATTTTTTTGGCTTTTGCACATGGTAAAGTACCATTTCGCATGTGGTAATTCCCTTTTTCACATAGCTTGAAGGCATAAATGCAGAACAAAAAGTCAAAAATACCAAAACCCAAAGGGTATTTTCACCAACTTAACCCCTAAATGCACAAGCTTAAGCGGCAAATGCACGTCCTTAAAGCGAATATTCACCAACCTAAAGCCATTTTTCACCAACTATAACCCCTATTTTACATGCTGCGCAACACCCAATAAGGCTCTATACAGTAAACATATAAGGCATATTACAGCTAATCGCATGTGCAACTAGCCACGAAGTAGCGAACAAATCAATCAAAACGTCAAAAATAATTAAGCAAATATTGCATAATTAATTATTGTTAATTATTATTGTATTTACAAACCAATATTCTTTTAAAAAATGGATTCATCAAAAGGGAAAATGGGAGTAATAGCTGCTCGCTGCACTATTATTTCTAAGTCAGCCGAGGCCAGTAGTAATGCCGACGCACAAAAGCTTGCTGCCGATTTGCTAAAAGATATTGCATCGGACAAGGACATCAACCTATCGGTTAAGCTTAAATACGAAGAAAGCCTAACAACCAAAAAGGACGTTAAGAAATGGCAGGCGCTAACGGTAAATAGTTCGGTAAACTCGCTGCTTATGCTCGAATCGTTAAAGCCAGCAACCGAAGCAAACCCTCGTGCTTTAGCCACCAAGACCAACTTTAGTGAGAAAAAGCTGCCTGCGCTACTAAAAGAGGCAAAGGTTATCGATAGCGTTCTTAAGGAAAAAACCAGCGAGCTGCTTGCCCATGGCTATAAGCAGGAGCAAATAGACGAGCTGGGCATCAACATCCAGAAGTTGGTACAAACCTCCGATAAGGTAAACGCCATTGTGGTAGAGCTTGGACTGCTACGCGGCAAGCGCAAAGCAATGGAAACCGAAATTGACGGTAAGTTTAGGATGCTAAACTCGATGGTAATGGTAAATAAGGGTCTGATGCCAACGCTCTACAACGAGTACTTCTCGGTAAAGCAAATCCGAAACCATAATAGCCACATGACCATAGAGGGGAGCATCACCTGTAACGGACAACCGCTTGCCAATGCAAGCATTACAATAATCTCTACAGTAGAGGCTAAGAAGAAAACTCCACGAAAGGTAGCAGCAGATGGAAGCACCGTACCTACCGAAAAGGTAATCGTCAGCAAGCTGAGCAACATTAAGGGCGAGTTTTCGACTACTAAGCTGAAATCGGGAACCTATAAGGCCATTATTTCCAAAAATGGACATACCTCGCAGGAGGTTACCCTATTCGTAAACCCTAAAGAGACAACCAAAATAAGCGTATCGCTAGACAAGCTAGAGGTTTTCAACAACTAGCAAATCGAAAGGATAATGATGACTAGTTCGTATATATGTTTTTTTTAGTTTTAAAGTTATACCTCCCCTAATGCTGCGAAAGCGTTGGGGGAGTTTTTCGCTATGCTACCACAATAATTCATCATTCCAACGGTGGCAGTACAAAGCTTAGGCTCACGAGTTTCAGCAACGCTAGTGCTACAGCTTTCTTCTCATTAAAAAATTAGCCCTAAACTATGTTATAAGTAGCGGCATTAACAACCCGTAAGCTTTTACATATCATTCCGAAAAGTAGATTTGCGATCGTAAAACATTATCGTACATGAGAAATATCCAAGTCGTAGCGCTTGGAATTCTGTTATTGTGGGGATGCGACAAGGAGCAGCTGGCTGGTGCTCCAGAGGGGAATTCTACAGGCAGCAATTCTGCAAGCAGCGGGAGCATTAATGGGAACGAAAGCACAGCTGGAATAGACGCGGGAACAGGAATCAGCGTATGGCACTGGGGAAGCGAGAGCAACGCCTACGGCATCAACAACGTGGTTGCCGATCCGGCAAAGACGAATAGCATGGTAGAGCAGTACAAAAAGTACAACGTAAGGCGCCTTTACGGCGGCTACGCCAAAATGCCCGGCTACCTAAAGTCCACAATCGCCAGCTGGAACAAGCGAATGAAGAAGGAGGGCATCACTTCCATCTACCTAATTGGCGATGCGCAGTGGATATACCCCGAAAATCGCGCCGCCATGCTCAAGGAGATCACCGACTACTACATATCCTTCAACAAATCGGTCGACGACTCGTCGAAAATGCAAGGGCTGCACGTTGACATTGAGCCGCACCAGCTCGACGAGTGGAGTACGGCCACGGCGCAGCGCAAGCGCGAGCTGCTGATGCTGCTTAAGGACACCTATCGCGATATAAAAAACCATTTGCTGAGCAACGACATCAAGGAAAACCAGCTAACCGCCGATATTCCCGTATGGTTCGACAGCATAACGGCAATAGGCTGGACCTCCGAAACCGATCGCAACGCCTGGTTTACCGATGCCGGCAGGTACGTAAACGGATTTACGCTAATGGCCTACGAGGTTAAGTCGGTTGACACCATAGTTGACCGTACCAGCTGGGAGCGCACCAACTTTCCGGGCAAGATAGAGGTTGGGCTAAACATCGGCGACCTTGGTACCATATGGAGCAGCAAGACCGAGTTTCTAAACGCGCTCTCATCCATTCAAACCCAAACCAAGCAAGCGGTTGCGCTGCACAGCTTCGCCGAATTCCTGAAGGTATAAAATCGAAGAATACCGACCGAATAAAGGGTATTACGTACCACACTTGTTGTGATACGCATATCGTGATACGTTATACCCTTTTTAGAGAGCCCCTCCTACTCCCTTTTTTCGGTAAGTCAGGCACGCACTCCCCGCATAGCGCTCCTGACATTTAGCATTCTTTACTAGATGCTATCGAAATACCCTGTTATTCGACACATTCTGCAATTAGGGCTATTTCCTATATTTGCCTAACCATAAATTCGCGCAAGATGAATAGAGAAGCGGACTTTCTCGTGATAGGCACCGGAATAGGAGGATTAAGCTTTGCCCTAAAAGCTGCCGAACACGGAAAGGTAATAATCATATCCAAAACAGCTATAGACGAAACCAACACCACCTACGCCCAAGGCGGCATTGCTTCGGTAATGTACGAACCCGATAATTTCGAAAAGCACATTCAGGATACGCTGGTTGCAGGAGCAGGAATTTGCAACCGCGAGGTGGTAGAGATGGTTGTTGCGGAAGCCCCCAACCAAATCAGGCAGCTCATCAACTGGGGCGTAAAGTTCGACAAGGACGATACGGGGAAATACGACCTTAACCGCGAGGGTGGCCACTCGGAGCACCGCATTCTTCACCATAAGGACAATACCGGATTTGAAATCCAGCGCAAGCTATCGGCGGCCGTTCGTGCCCACAAGAATATCACGGTGCTAGAGAACCACTTTGCCGTGGAAATCCTCACCCAGCACCACCTCGGACAGCTGGTTAAGCGCAACATGAACGGCACCAAGTGCTACGGCGCCTACGTGCTCGACCTAAAAACGCAGCTCGTTCACACCTTTTTGGCTAAGGTTACCGTGCTGGCAACCGGAGGAACGGGCAACGCCTACCACACCACCACCAATCCACCCATTGCAACCGGCGATGGCATAGCAATGGTGCATCGAGCAAAGGGGATAATCGAGAATATGGAGTTCATCCAGTTCCATCCAACCTCGCTCTACAACCCCGGCGAACGCCCTTCGTACCTCATCACCGAGGCGATGCGCGGCTACGGAGCCATTCTCCGCACCATCGATGGCAAAGAGTTTATGCTGAAGTACGACAAGCGCGGCAGCCTAGCACCCCGCGACATCGTTGCGCGCGCCATCGACAACGAGATGAAGCAGCGCGGCGACGAATTTGTTTACCTCGACGTAACCCATAAAGATTCCGAGCTCACCAAGTACCACTTCCCCAACATCTACAAGAAGTGCTTATCCATAGATATCGACATCACAAAGGATTACATACCGGTAGTACCGGCAGCGCACTACCTCTGCGGCGGTATTAAGGTTGATATGAACGGTGAAACAACCATCAACAACCTGTATGCTGTTGGCGAATGCTCCTGCACGGGACTTCATGGAGCAAACCGTCTGGCATCTAACTCGCTAATTGAGGCGATTGTTTATGCCGAGAAGGCTTACCGCAATGCTCTTAGCAAGATTAACAACATACAGCTGAATAGCGACATCCCCAACTGGGATCACGGTGGCACAACCCACCCCGAAGAGATGGTGCTCATCACCCAAAGCTACAAGGAAATGCAGCAGATAATGAGCAACTACGTGGGTATTGTACGCTCGAACCTGCGCCTGGAGCGTGCTCTAAAACGTTTAGGAATTATATATCAGGAAACCGAGGAGCTCTACAAGAAATCTACGCTTACACAGAACCTTTGCGAGCTGCGCAACCTGGTTGCCGTTGGCTACCTTATCATTAAGCACGCAAAAGCTATGCGCGAAAGCGTCGGGCTGCACTACTCGCTCGACTATCCCAGCAACAAAACCGGCTACGAGTTTTAGGATAGTATCAAGATGCACGACACAAGACTCAAGATTTTGCATGACATAAATCTTGAGTCTTGATACTTGTGTCTTGAATCTAATAAAGGAGAACACGCCGAAATATGCTACAACCCTATATCGAAGGTTGTCCCCCGCTGGCGGGGGCAAGGGGGTGGATTTTTCGGCGAGGTATTCATATTGCCAAAAGTATTTAGACGTATAATTATCTTAGGATAAGTTCTTTTATCATCAACGAAGCATTATCCACCCCCTACCCCCGCCAGCGGGGGATACTCTCTACTCAAAGTAATTTCAAAGCGAAACGAGTTTGAATCCAGGTTTCACCAAAGAAAGCAGATGGAAATCCGCCATGCGAACTACATGCGACCATTAATAAACAATCATTCCCACATAAAAACCCTTCTCTAACTCCTCGGCAGAACCTTACGGAGCCCTACGCCTAAAATCTTGCGTCTTGATCCTTGTGTCCCACATCTCCCTTTTACATACGTTAAATCTTCAAAATCGGTTTTCCCTATTTTATTTATAATTTTGCTGTTTGAAATCTTAGGGTAAATGAGCAATAGAAAAGTTGTAATCGCTGTCGACGGTTACTCATCGTGCGGAAAGAGCACGTTTGCAAAGGCAATTGCCAAAAAGTTGGGCTACGCCTACATCGATAGCGGTGCAATGTATAGGGCAACTACACTATACGGACTACAGAACGGCATGTTCGATGCCAATGGCGTTCTAAATGCGCCAAAGCTGATAGCCGCCCTACCGCACATCAGCATTACCTTCCGCTTTAACGGCGAAAAGCAGCGCAACGAAACCTTCCTCAACGAAGCGTGCGTGGAAGACGAGATCCGCACCATTGCGGTTGCCGATAAGGTAAGCCGCGTGGCCGAAATCGGCGAAGTTCGCGAGCAAATGGTACGCCTACAACAGCAAATGGGCAAAGAAAAAGGCATAGTGATGGATGGCCGCGACATAGGAACGGTAGTTTTCCCCGATGCCGAGTTCAAAATCTTTATGACTGCCGACCCGCTCATTCGCGCCCAGCGCCGGTACGACGAGCTGAAGGCCAAAGGCGAAGAGGTTGACATCAACGAGGTAGAGGCCAATATCCGCCAGCGCGACCACATCGACGAAAACCGTGAGGTGAGCCCCCTACGAAAAGCCAGCGATGCCTTCATCCTCGACAACAGCCATATGACCGTAGAAGAGCAGATGATTTGGGTGGAGGAACATTTAAATAGAATTCTGAGCA
Source organism: Acetobacteroides hydrogenigenes (assembly GCF_004340205.1). Taxonomy (NCBI): domain Bacteria; kingdom Pseudomonadati; phylum Bacteroidota; class Bacteroidia; order Bacteroidales; family Rikenellaceae; genus Acetobacteroides; species Acetobacteroides hydrogenigenes. Next base: position 15,899 of record NZ_SLWB01000021.1, on the reverse strand, counting down.
ACTAAAAAATATACCAAATGGTGGTAACAGTAGACGATAGATCGGGATTTTGCTTCGGGGTAACCAACGCCATTGGGAAAGCCGAAGAAATTCTAGACACCGAAAATCAGCTTCTGTGCCTTGGCGAGATTGTCCACAACGATGTGGAGGTAAATCGCCTTACCACAAAGGGGCTTACCACCATCAACCACGAAGATTTAAAGGGTTTGAGCAACCGAAAGGTGCTCTTCCGCGCCCACGGCGAGCCCCCATCGACCTACGAAATAGCCAAGGCTAACGGACTAGAGGTTATCGACGCCTCGTGCCCCGTGGTGCTTAAGCTCCAGCAGCGCATCAAGAAGAGCTACATGGAGCTGCTGCCCGTAAACGGACAGATCGTAATCTTCGGCAAAAAAGGACACGCGGAGGTGAACGGCCTTGTGGGCCAAACCGACAACACCGCAATTGTGGTGGAAGGTATAAACGACCTTGATGCAATAGACTTTTCGCGCCCTATACGCCTCTACTCGCAAACCACCAAAAGCATCGAAGGGTTTAAGGCGCTTAAGTCCGAAATCGAAAAGCGCATCAACGCCAAGGTTGGGGAGGTTGAACCGTTTGAGGCCTACGACACCATTTGCCGACAGGTAGCCAACCGCCAGCCTCAACTAATGGAGTTTGCACGAAACAACGATGTAATCATCTTTGTTAGTGGTAAGAAGAGTTCCAATGGAAAGGTACTATTCGAAACCTGCTTGTCGCAAAACAAGCGTACCTTTATGGTAGAAGACGAGGGCGAGATCGAAACCTCCTGGTTCGAAGGAGTCAACAGCGTGGGCGTTTGTGGAGCAACATCCACCCCCCGATGGCTAATGGAAAGGGTTGCCCAGTACATCAGAGACATCATAAGAGCATAAATTATCGATATGGCAAAAATTAAAAAACTTGCAGTTCTAACCTCTGGAGGCGATGCCCCAGGGATGAACGTAGCTATCCGTGCGGTAGTTCGTACTGCCATTTATCACGGGATTGAGGTTGTTGGAGTAATGGAAGGCTACGCCGGCATGATCAGAAACGACTTCCGTCCAATGAAATCGAGAGATGTGAGCGACATCATCTCTAAAGGAGGTACCATTCTAAAAACCGCCCGTTGCGAAGAGTTCCGTACCAAAGAAGGTAGAGCAATAGCTTACGAAAACGCAAAAGCACAAGGCATCGATGCCCTAGTGGTAATAGGTGGCGATGGTAGCTTCCAAGGAGCAAAGCTCTTCTCGGAAGAGTTCGATATTCCAACCGTGGGTATCCCCGGAACCATCGACAACGACCTTTTTGGAACCGACTCGACCATTGGATACGACACCGCGCTCAATACCGTTGTTAGCGCAGTTGACAAGATTCGCGATACTGCAACCTCGCACAAGCGCGTATTCTTCGTTGAGGTGATGGGCCGCGATGCCGGTTTCCTTGCACTCCGCAGCGGAATTGGATCGGGTGCCGAGGCAATCCTGATCCCAGAGGTTCAAACCCCATACGACAAGCTAAAGCAATTCCTCAACGATAAGACCAAGGGCCACAAGAGCAGCTCTATCGTTATCGTTGCCGAAGGCGCCGAAGGCATGAAGGAAGGTGGCGTATTTAAGCTTGCCGAAAGGGTTAACGAAGACTACCCCGAACTCGATATCCGCGTATCGGTTCTTGGACATATGCAGCGTGGTGGTGCTCCATCTGCATTCGACCGCGTGCTGGCCAGCCAGCTGGGCGAAGCTGCTGTAGTAGCGCTTATGGACGATCAGCAGTCGGTTATGGTTGGTATTCAAAACAACAAGATATCGCATGTGCCCTTTAACCAGGCCATAAAGAACAAGAAGAACGTAAACCTCGACCTGCTTAAGCTGGCTGAGATTCTTTCGATCTAGCGCATACTCTATCGTACTACCATAAAAAAGCCGGTGATACCGGCTTTTTGCGTTTACTAGTCCTAAGGAGCATCTGTCTTAACCAAACAATGGCTTTTCCCCGTTGACATGTAACTTTCCCCGACCGATCATTAAGTTTCCCCACTGATTTGTCATTTTCCCCTATCAGCACCCCGCCTCCAACAAAAGCTTATGCCGAATGGCAGTACGGTTTCCCATCTCCCATCTTTTGCCTATTTTAGGGGCTTAATTACAAATTCAAACCTCAAGCAATGAAGAGAACACTTATGGTAGCAGCACTACTCGGAGCAATAGGCTGCGGCTCGGCCTTGGCTCAGAAGGAGGCTTCCTCCCAGCTGCTGGGCCTGATCCCCATGCCAGCACAGGTCGAGGTCCTCGACGGCAGCTTCGCCCTTGGCGGCAAGGCTACGATCGCGGCTTCATCTAAAGATGAAAAAAACGTTGGCTCGTTTATCGCAAGCATCCTTAAAGGAAAAGGCGTAAAGGCCAAAGAAATATCAAAAAAGGGAGCAACCATCACCCTTAGCATTAACAAGACTGCAGATAGCCGCTTTGGCGACGAAGGCTACGTCCTTACTGTTAACCAATCGGGCGTTACCATTACGGCCAACGCCGGTGCCGGACTCTTCTACGGAGCTCAAACGCTGATGCAGCTATTCCCTGCCGATAAATCGGCAGCGCTATCCGTTCCATACGTACAAATAGTAGACAATCCCGCCTTTAAGTGGAGGGGTATGATGCTCGACGTATCGCGCCACATGATGCCCGTTGAGTTCGTGAAGCATTACATCGACATGCTTGCGCAGTACAAGATCAACACCTTCCACTGGCACCTTACCGACGACCAGGGATGGCGCATCGAAATTAAGAAGTACCCCAAGCTGGCCGAAATATCATCTAAAAGAAAGGGAACCTTGGTTGGATGGTACGGCGACTACCCCAGCATGAAGGAATTTAAATTTGATGGATTAGAGCACGGCGGATACTACACCCAAAAGCAGATTAAAGAGGTTGTAGCTTACGCCGCTAAGCGATACATTACGGTTGTTCCCGAGATCGAGATGCCCGGTCACTCGGTGAGCGTACTAGCAGCCTACCCCGAGCTGGCCTGTAAGCCCGGCAAGTACGAGGTTGCCACCTACTGGGGCGTATTCGACGATATCGTTTGCCCAACCGAGCAAACCATTAAGTTCTTCGAGGATGTGCTATCGGAGGTAATCGAGCTCTTCCCCAGCACCTACATCCACATAGGGGGCGACGAAGCACCAAAGACCGTTTGGAAGGAAAGCCAATACGTGCAAGACCTGATGAAGCGCGAAGGCATCACCGATGTTGAAAAGGTTCAAGGATGGTTTAACCGCCGCATCGAGGACTTCCTGAAGCAGCATAACCGCAAGCTAATTGGTTGGGATGAAATCCTCGAAGGAGGCATCTCGGAGAATGCTACAGTTATGTCGTGGCGCGGCGAAAAGGGAGGCATCGAGGCAGCCAACCATGGCAACGACGTAGTGATGTCGCCAGCAAGCGGTGCCATGTACTTCGACCATGCCCAAGGTAAGGTAGAATACGAGCCAAAAGGAATCGGCCGCCGCGAAGGTAATGCAACCCTATACCGCGTGTACAGCTACAACCCCATACCTAAAGAGATTGCTGCCGATAAGCGTCAGCACATCCTAGGCGCACAGGCCAACATCTGGACGGAGTACATCACCAACCCCGATGCCGTAAACTACGTGGTTTACCCTCGCATCCTTGCCCTTTCGGAATCTTTATGGGAGCCAGCCGAGGCTAAGAACTGGAGCGACTTCACCGCACGCATGCCTAAGCACTTCCAAAAGTTTGAAGCCATGAAGCTGAGCTACCGCATCCCCGAACCATTCGGTTTGGAGCAGATGGATAAGAAGGGAACCGAGTTCACCATCACCCTTTCGACTCCATTCGAGGGTGCAACCATCCGTTACACCACCGATGGCAGCATGCCTACAGCCAACTCGGACGCCTACACCGGTCCTATCAGCCTAAAGGCTCCTAATGGCGAGAAGATCACCTTCCGCGCAGTTACATTCCTAAAGGATGGCCGCACCAGCGCCCCTGCCGAGGTGGTTTTCAACAACGGAAACGGAACGAAGTAATCGAATTTCATTTTTAGAAGATATCAAGGCCGGGGCAATTGTTCTCGGCCTTTTTTTTTATCCTCTACCGGTAGTGAAGCCCGCGCAACCATGAAAGTTCATCACCACCACCGTCGTGAGGCTGCCGCACTCGTGAAAGTTCATCACCACGCTCGTCGCGAGGTCCTCGCACTTATGAAAGCTCATTCCTGCGCACTACGCGAAGCCCGCGCACTTGTGAAAGTTCTTCCCGTAGCAATACGCGGGGCTGTCGCAAACGTGAAAGTTCATCCCGTAGCAATACGCGAGGACCCTGCACCAGTGAAAGCTCATTGCGGAGCAACGTTTGAGGCAGCAGCACCCGCCCAACTTCCCCCGAAAAGGTTAACTTTGCTACACAAACCAACGTACCGCCATGGAAGGTCAACTTTTTGCCGATGTCGTACTACCGCTAGCGCTGCCTAGGCTGCTCACCTACTCCGTTCCAGCCGAGCTGGCCGACGAGGTAGCCGTTGGCGCCCGCGTAGGCGTGCAGCTGGGCAAGAAGAAGATCTACTCGGCCGTCATCCATAGCCTCCACGCCAACAAGCCCGAGGGCTACGACACCAAGGATATCCTGATGGTGCTCGACAAGTTCCCCATCATCCTGCCGCAGCAGATGGAGCTGTGGAGCTGGATATCCACCTACTACATGTGTACCCTTGGCGAAGTGATGAAAGCGGCGCTACCCTCTGGGTTAAAGCTCGAGAGCGAGACCAAGATCACCCTAACCTCCAACGAGGAGCTGGAGGTGGAGACGCTCGGCGAGATGGAAAAGTCGGTCATCGGCTTCATCTCGGCACGCAAGAGCACCACACTGGCCGACCTGTCGGAGATCCTCCCCGCCTCGCGCATCCTGCCCACCATCCGAACGCTACTCGACGATAAGCTGGTGGCGCTCGACGAGGTGCTAAGCGGAGGCTTCAAGCCCAAGCGCGAGTACTATGTACGGCTTCACCCCTCCATTATTTCGGAGGATGATGTGAACACCGCCTTTACGAAGCTCGACCGTGCGGCGGTTCAGCAGAAGGCGTTCCTGGCCTACTTGTCGATGGCCACTCCCATCGACTTTGCCAAGCCCAAGGAAGTGGAGCGCAAGCTCATCATCGACAAGGCTGAGGTGAGCGCGCAGGCCATCAAGGGGCTTAAGGAGAAGAACATTCTGGATGTGTACGAGCGCGTGGTTACCCGCTTAGGCTTCGACGACGACCCCTCGAAGGCCATCAACCCGCTATCCGAAGGGCAGCAGGTGGCAATGGACACCATCATCAGCGAGTTTGAGACAAAGGATGTGGTGCTACTGCACGGTGTTACCGGATCGGGCAAAACGGAGGTGTACATCCATCTAATAAATAAAATGCTCGATGAGGGAAAGCAAGTGCTCTACCTACTGCCCGAGATCGCCCTTACGGCGCAAATCATCAACCGCCTGAAGCGCGTCTTCGGTTCGAAGATCGGCATCTTCCACTCCAAGTTCAGCAACGAGCACCGCGTAGAGACCTACCTCAACCTGCTCGACGACACCAACGAAAACCAGTATCAGATTATACTCGGCGTGCGCTCGTCCATCTTCTTACCCTTTAAAAATTTGGGGTTGATTATAGTAGATGAGGAGCACGAGAACACCTACAAGCAGTACGACCCTGCGCCCCGCTATAACGCCCGCGACGTATCGGTGGTAATGGCGGCCCACCACAGCGCCAAGGTGCTGATGGGTACGGCTACGCCCGCCATCGAGACCTACTTCAACGCTAAAACGGGCAAGTACGGTTTGGTGGAGCTGGCCAACCGCTACAACGATGCGGCCATGCCCGACATCGCCATCGTGGATGTGCGCCGCGCCCGCAAGCAGAAGCAGCTGCACTCGCACTTCACCTCGCACCTGCTCGATGCCGTTGGCGCCGCGCTGAAGCGGAACGAGCAGGTCATCCTCTTCCAGAACCGCCGCGGCTTTGCGCCCTTCCTCGAGTGCGAGGAGTGCGGCTGGGTGCCCGAGTGCGAGCACTGCAACGTGAGCCTCACCTACCACAAGCGCAGCAACCAGCTGGTGTGCCACTACTGCGGCTACTCCATGAGCCTGCCCACCACCTGCCTGGCCTGCGGATCGCCATCGATGACCACCAAGGGATTTGGTACCGAAAAGATTGAGGAGGAGCTGCAGATCTTCTTCCCCGAGGCCTCCATCGAGCGCCTCGACCTCGATACCGCCCGCAGCCGTAGCGCATACGAGCGCATCATTGGCGACTTCGAGGAACGACGTATCGATATTCTTGTGGGAACCCAGATGGTAACCAAGGGGCTCGACTTCGACAACGTGTCGCTCGTTGGTGTGTTGGATGCCGATACCATGCTCCGCTTCCCCGACTTCAGGGCCTACGAGCGCAGCTACCAGCTTATATCGCAGGTAAGCGGCCGCGCAGGACGTAAGGAGAAGAAGGGTTCGGTAATCGTGCAAACCTCGCAACCCGACAGCGACGTGCTGCGCATGGTAAGGCAGAACGACTACAACGCCCTTTACGAGTGGCAGCTGGTGGAGCGCCACCAGTTCCTCTACCCGCCCTTCTACCGGCTAACCAAAATCACCATAAAGCACGTAGACCGCAAGCTGCTGCACGAAATTGCCGAGGTGCTGGGCTACCGCCTCCGCGCCATCTTCGGCGATAGGATTCTTGGACCCGAGGAGCCAGCCATCAACCGCATACAGAACCGCTACCTGCTGGGCTTCGTCCTTAAGATGGAGCGCACCAAGCCCGTTACCAAGGTAAAAGAGCTGCTGTGGAACGCCATTTACGAGGTGCAGGGCCAGCCTAAGTACAAGGGCATGATGGTAAGCGTGGATGTGGATCCGATGTAAGCAACCTATAACCATCGACCCCATGACTTGGCAGCTCAAAAACAACCTAGAGATCTACACCGAGGAGGTAATGACCCAGCATATCGTGGTGGGCAGACCCTATCATCCAGTTCAAAACGCCCTCATATTTGTGCGGAAAGGATGGATAAAGGTGAACTACAACCTGAAAGCCTACACGCTGCTGCAGAATACGGTTCTTAGAATACAATCGAATAATATCTACGAGTTCGTCGAATTCGACCCCAACATCGAGCTACGCATTTTAGCCATCAACTCGGGATTTGAATCTATCGCGGCCATTAAGATTCGGCGGTTCGATGCCCGATCTTTCTTCTCCTCATCCCTTCAGAGCCACTACCAGCTTACCGATGCAGAGTTTCAGGAGCTATGGGAGGTGCTGGAGCTACTTAGGAACAGGCTCTTTTTACCCAATAAGGATAGGATGAGGAAGGAGATTGTCCACCATCTCTTTCTTTCGGCCATTTACATTTTGGCAGATATCACCAACCGGTACAACCAGGTAACCCTCACCGAGCTCAACCGGGCCGACAAGATTACGCTAGAGTACATCCAGCTAGTTACCGCCAACTTCCGAAAGGAGCGCAGCCTCAGCTTTTACGCGCAGAAGCTGGGTATATCGCCCAAGCACCTCTCTGAAACCATCAAGCAAACGACAGGGGTTACGGCAGGAGAAATCATCAACCAAGCCATAGCCACCGAGGCCAAGGTGCTGCTATCAACCCCCGAGCTAACCATTAACCACATTGCCCGCGAGCTCAACTTTAGCGACCAGTACGCCTTCAGCAAGTTCTTCAAGCGGCTAACCAACCTCTCGCCATCGGCCTTCCGCGAAAAGATGTAGCGCAATAAGGATTCCACTCTCAATTTCATTATTAGAGCGTTAAAAAAAGATTAATCCGAATTTCGAACATCATCACCCGAAATTTGCCCATTTTTAGCCCCCTGCCTTTGTTCAATCTTTGCTGTCTCAAACATCACAAAATTGAAAGTGATAGACAAGAAGACGCAAATGAACATAAAAACAATGTGGCTTGCTGCGCTCATAAGCACAGCAGCAATAGGAGCATGGGGCCAAACACCCCAACAGCGCACCTACTCCATTGACGAGTTGGTGGAATTGGCCATTAGCAATAATCAGGCATTAAAAGTTTCGGCAGCTTCGGTAGAGGTAAGCCAGCAGCGGGTGCAGGTGGCCAAGACGCAGCAGTTTCCCAGCCTCGCAGCATCGGCCAGCGCTTTCTACCTAGGCGATGCAACTATTTACGATACCGATCTCTCCAAGAAGACGACCGTAGCGATGCCCCACTTTGGCAACAGCCTTACGCTGCAGACCAGCCAGCTCATCTTTAAGGGCAATGCGGTTAGAAACGCCATAGGCGTTGCCGACCTGCAGCAGCAGCTGGCTGCGCTGAGCCTCGAAAAAAACAAGCAGGACATAAAGCTGCTGGTAGCGAGCTACTACCTGGAGCTGTTCCGCCTCCGCAACCAGCACCTGATCTACCAAAAGAATATCGAGCTTTCGGAGGTTCGTTTAAAGAACATCAACAAAATGCACCAGCAGGGGCTGGTAACGCAAAACGACGTTATCCGAACCAGACTGCTCATCTCGAACCTTAACCAGGCCTGCTCGCAACTTCAGAACAACATCGACATCCTCAACCGCCAGCTAACCATGGCTACGGGACTTCCAGCCGATGCGGTTATTCTACCCGACACCACCATCTTAGCCAACAAGCCTAATCTGGAAAGTTTAGAGAAGTACCAAAGCGAGGCTGTAACTGGAGGATTCGACATTAAGCTATCGGAGAAGAGCGTTCAAATAGCGGAGAAAAGTATGGCCATTGCCAAGGCCGATAGGATGCCAACCCTAAGCCTTTACGCCGCCAACAGCCTGCAGCGCCCCATTACGTCGAGGACTCCTGCTGTTGACATGTACACCAACGGCTGGCAGGTGGGTGCTACGCTTTCGTTCAACATTGCCTCGCTCTACAACGCGCCGCGCAGCATCAAGCTAAGCAGCCTGCAGCTGATACAGGCACAGCAAAACGTGGTTATGCAGCAGCAAAATACCGAGCTGGCCGTACACTCCGCCTACCTCAAGCACCTGGATGCGCTAAAGCAGCAGGAAACAGCTACGGTAAACATGCAACTGGCACAAGAGAACTACAAAACGATGGAAAAGAAGTACCTCAACCAGCTGGCGCTGCTCCTTGATATGCTCGATGCCACCAATACCAAACTCGATGCCGAGCTGCAGCAAACCAACGCCCAAATAGGCATTGTATTCACCTACTACAAGCTGCTGAATGCAGCCGGAAAGCTGTAGCCAGAAACAGCAAAGAAGTACACAATAGCAAACACCCCATCAAATAAAAACGAGATATGTCGCATAAGAAAAATAAAGCCCCCAAAGCAGGACTCAACAAGTACCGAGTTTACATGATTAATACGATAGCCCTTGGGGCTGTTGCAGTAGCCCTAGTATGGGCCATAAGAGCCTACTTCCACATCGGCGAGGACTGCTACACCAACGATGCACAGGTGGAAGAGTACATCAACCCCATAAACAGCAAGGTTCAGGGGTACATTAAGGAGATACGCTTTGTGGAGCACCAGCAGATCAACAAGGGAGACACAATAGTTGTACTCGACGATAGGGAGCTGAAGATAGCCCAAGCGCAAGCCGAAGCGGCCTACAAGAATGCCCTTGCCGCAAGGGAGCTCACCGAATCGTCGGTTAACACGGCTAGCAACAACCTCAACGTAAACGATGCCAACATTGCCGCTGCTAAGGCACGTCTTAGCAACACCGAGCAAACCTACACCCGCTACGCCAACCTGCTAAAAGACGATGCGGTAACCAAGGCGCAGTTCGATCAGGTAAAAGCCGAGTACGACGCCTCGAAGGCTCAGTATCAGGCGCTCCTCAGCCAGCGAAAATCGGCTCAGCTTTCGGTGGTAGAGGTGACCAAAAGAATCGGACAAAACGATGCCGAAGTTATGCGAACAAAAGCGGCGCTGGACATGGCCAAACTTAACGTTTCGTACGCCAAGATTGTTGCCCCCTACAGCTGCATCGCTGGCCGCCGACTTATCCAAGAGGGACAGCTCATCCAACCCGGACAGCAGCTGCTAACCATCGTAAAGAGCAACGAGAAGTGGGTGGTTGCCAACTTCCGCGAAAAGCAAATGAAAGCCGTTACCATAGGAAAAAAGGTATCCATCAAGGTTGACGCCCTCGACGACAAGGAGTACGAAGGGGTTATTACCGCCATTTCGGGAGCCACAGGCTCTAAGTTCTCGGCCATTCCGGTCGATAACTCAACCGGAAACTTTGTAAAGGTACAACAGCGCTTTCCTGTACGCATCGAGCTAACCAACGCCAACAAGAAGGAGGATGCCGAGCTGCTACGTGCCGGTATGAATGTCGAGATACGAATCAACAAGTAGACCAATGTACAAGCAAGGTCTTTACCACGATTGGGTGCCCAAGCTCCTGCAGCTGCTGCTCATCATCGTTACCTTCCTACCCTTCATGGCTGTGTCGTGCGTGTATTCATCCAACATCATCGACATGAGTTCGGGAATGGGGGAAATCTCCGAAGCCTTTTCGTTTGCCAGCAACGCCATGTTTATAGGTATGGCAGGTGCTATGCCGCTGCTTATTCGTACCAAACCCTACTTCCGATCCAAAGAGATCGTGGTTGGAGGGTTGGTTATTATGAGCCTGCTCTGCTACGTTACCTCCACAACCGACAATGTATACGTAATAGCGTTTGCCTCACTGCTGATGGGCTTTTTTAAGATGTTCGGCACCATTGAGTTTATCCTGCCCATCTACTTTATCATAACGCCAAAGATGGACAGGAAACGCTTCTACCCCATCTTCTACCCCCTAGCCATAATCATTGGTCAGTACGCAGGGTTTTACATGGGTTCGTTGGCCTACCGCATGTTTTGGGAGCATACCAACCTTGTAGCCATCATCTACTGCCTATCATGTGCCTTGCTATCGCTGGTGTTTATGCACAACAGCCGAGGCATGAAGAAAATGCCTTTTTACCAGTTTCACTGGACCAGCCTACTGCTTTTCTTTGCCATGATGATGGTGCTTAACTACGTGCTCACCTTCACCAAGTTTCACGGATGGTTCCAGTCTGAGGTTATCTGGTGGGGGACAGTCGCCTTCTTTGTCATGCTGGTAATTTTTGTTGCCTTTCAACTGTCCATCAAGCGTCCTTTTATGGATATGGGAGGATTTTCCAAAAAAAACGTGATCCATTCGCTAGTAATGATCGCGCTGATGGGGCTATTTGTAAGCAGCGGAAGCATGCAGAACACCTACATGATGGGCGTACTGGGCTACAGCTCTCTTCTGACAAACCAGATAAACCTGGCGATGTTTCCCGGGGCCATCATTGGAGGCATAATCTGCTTTTTTTGGCTAAGGCGCAACCTAGACTTAAAGGAGCTCGTTATGATAGGCTTTGGAGCGTACTTGGTAGCGCACATCATCCTATACTTTACCATTGCCCCCGTGGTACAGGTAAGCTTCTTTATACTACCTACCATCCTTAAGGGGATAGGCCTCTGCGTGCTCTACATCTCGCTGGCCATTTACTGCTCGCAACGGCTAACCAACAACCAGATGCTCTCGGCAATGGCCATTCTGGTGATGGTTCGCTCCTTTGTGGGACAGGCGCTGTTCGGCTCCATACTCGCATGGGCTTTCTACAAGCTGCAGCTTCAGAACCTTACCAACCTAGCCTCTCACATGGATGCTGCCGATTTTATGGGACAGCTGCGTGGAGGTGGCCTCATGCTCTACAAGTCGACGCAGCTCCAAGCCATCATGCTTGCCGTAAAGCAGCTGCTGGGGTACACCATCATTGCCGGATTCGTTATCCTGATTTACATCGCCCTTCACCGCTTTGGCTCTACCCGATATCGCCGAATCGTCATTATGCGCAAGCGCGTAAAGGGGTATAGCATTAGGGGCTATCAAACAAACGGAAGAAAAAAGAAAGAGGAACAGGCCATCGAAGATGTGACTCCTGTAGCAATGTAAAATGCTGATGCATCTGCCCAAAATTATCACCACTAAAACAAGGATGAAATGAAATCAAGAAAGCTTTACTATATCAGCCGATTTACCCCTCTATTTTTGAGATCGGGAGGCAACCGCTTAAAAGTTGAAGAGATAGCCGCATCTATTGGTATCACCAAGAAAACGCTTTACAACCACTTCGAGAGCAAGCAGCAGCTGATAGAATGTATTATTGACGAATACCTCAAGAGCAAGGAACTCGAGATCCGAAAAATCCTACGCGAAAGCACCAACCCCATTGAGGTGCTCATGCAAATAGGCGGCCTCTTTGCAGCCACTCACCGCGATTGTAGCCAACTCATCACCTCGCGAACCGAACTTGCGCTAGTGCCCCCCATGCAGCAGATCGTTCTTAAGCATCGCACCAACTTCATAGAGCTAATACAGTTTACTTTTAAGAAGGGCATCGCCAGCGACCTGTTCGAGAATGACCTTGATACGGATACCTCCAGTCAAATGTACATTACCATGATGGAAGCAGCCTTCCAAGACCAGCGCTACCTTCAGCTACCTCCGATAAACAACCAGCAGCATAACAAAATGCTCTACTACCTAATAAAGGGATGCTGCACCCCAAACGGTCTAGCAGTTCTTAGAGGAGCAATAGACATCAAGGTAGAAGCGATTTAGCTCCACGCGTTGAAGAGCATCAATCAGACAATTCCCTTATAAGCAAAAGCAGCACCTTGTACAGAGTGCTGCTTTTGCTTATTGAGAAAACGCTAATGCCCTATACGACACTTTTAGAAGGATACTATCTTTACAAAAATTTCGGTGTTTACAGCCCGTCTCGTATCTCCTGGATCGGTATTTAGCAGAATCGACTGACGAATGCCCAATGGCATCTCTACAAGATTAAAGACCCTAGTATCGAAGATTGCTTCGATGCCAAAAGATGCGTAATCGCTCCAGCCTTTCGTTCCAAAGTCATTTTTAGCACGGGCATAATCGTAGAACCCAGTTAGCCTAATTCTTTTAAGGAAGAACCCACCATTTACACCCCAATCAGGATAGCTGACTGGCAAGCTGTAGTCCAGCGAGGCCTTAGAATAACGGCTAACAGGGAAAAGCGAGTACCCACGCGATAGGTTCGTAGTGTCGTAAAAGTAGTAGGATGCCGTGTTCGTTTCCCAGCCTAGGCCGGAGCTAACCTCTAAGCTATGTGTTTTACGAAAGCCGGGGAAAAATAGCTTAGCATTACCCCTAAACGATTCCTTACTAAAGCTGCCGGCAAAAGCATTCTTATACTCTGCCTTAACTACCTGCCCAAAACGGGGGTTAATCTGCTGAAGAGCTGTGTAGCGAAGATTGCTGAACTTTCCTCCTACCGTATAGCTATGCAGCTCTCGGGTTTCGACAACAGGCTCCTTCCATTGGATGTTGTGATAGCTGTAGCTACCCGATAGCAACAAGTTTGTGCTGTAGCATCCCCTCGAAAGGTTAAATGGAACCGCTACGAGCGAGTTAACCACCTGCTCGTCGTACTTGTAGTAGTCGAAAAAGCCTCCAAATGGGTTTCTATCTAGAATTTTGGAAAATGAAGCACCTACATATGGGTACCATCCTCCCCAAAGAAATGTGCCGGAAAAATAGTTGCTACGATCTTTACCGCTATACATCCACGATGCCTCAATCGATAGCTTTGAGAGTACATCCTGCGAAAGCACCTTTGCTCCAACGTAGCTGCCGTTTGCCTCTAGTCCCCAGCTATGAATATTAATCAGATGCCTAGTAGGACTGTAGCGGCTAGTTTTCCAATCACGCGAAGGAACTGAATCGGTTAATGCAACAGGGCTAGCATTAATGGAGGTTCCTGCCCCTGGCATGTTAAGCGATCGAGGCTCATCAATCTTTCCCAAAACTTCCAATGAAGCGGGATTATCGAGCAGGCAAAGCCTACTTCCGTTTATGCTATAGCTCGAATACACCAGCTTATTTCCGAAAATTGTAGGCTGGTAGCCGCCAATAGTGGCTTGAGTAAGCTTTTCGGGCATTCCACCCGTTGCATCAATGGCGTAAATATTATCCTGTCCACCGAAGCTGGCCTCGAAGTAAACCTTGCCGTTGCTGCAGGTAGGGTTGGCAATAACATGAGAGGTATAGGGCATCAACCGACGAGGCGCGCCCGCTGCAATAGGCTGATCGAACAGAGAGAGCTTACCGTCCTTCTTTCCTACAAAAACGATACGATCGCCACCCCTACTCCATGTCGGAGTAAATATGGCTAGCCCTTCACCATTGGGTAGGGCAGCAAGCTCCTTGCCGTCGGCAGCCGAAAGGATAACCACATCGTACCGCTGGTTGGTAGAAATGCGCACCGCTGCAATTCGTGATCCGTCGGGAGAGAGAGAGGGCGAAAACAGCCTACTTCTTCCACCAATTGTCCTTGTCTTGCCATTGCTAAGCTGGTATAGCTTGATTACGGAGTAGCTCCTATTCTGCCAACGGATATCGGGCACCACCTCCGACCAAACGACTTTACCGGCGGCGGCATGTAGCCGATCGTTGTAGGTTGCCCCCAGCTTAAAGAGCTCCTTTTCTTCACCGGTTTGGGTGCTTACTTCAACCACGGTTTTTATCTCGTTTAAACGGGAAAGAATGGCGACCACCCGGTTCGAATCAACAAGCGAAGGCGATTCGTAACTCCGAAACTCCTTCTTTTTTGATTTGGTGATAGCGTCCCCTTCGACCGTTGTTCGCTGAGCATTTTGCAGCTTCCACGCGTAGACCATATCGCCAAAAGCATCATTGTAAATAGCGCTTGGCCGTGCTCCAACAACCTTCTTTAGCGATGCCGAGAATGGGAAGAACACCCCTCTAAGACGGGCTGTATGCTTGGTAACGTTAACGAACGATTCCTCGCCATACCTATCGTTGATGTACGAGCACATCAGGTAGCCGTATGCGTAGTGGTTGGGTAGCGGATCTTTATACGAGCCATTGCGTAGCTTGACATAGGGATACCGCTTGCCCTCCTCGGCCATCGACCAGAATGGGGCCATAAAGGATGGCATGCGCCCCCGCCCTCCGTTGCTCAGCTTTGTTTCGGTGAATACGGCATCGCCCTCGTAGTACCAAGGCGGGAATAGCAGATTTGCCCCCACCGCCCAGCCCGCATCGCCGTTGAGCCAGTACAGCAGCCGTACAACACCTCGGCGCTGGTTGTAGAACTGAAGCGAATGCCGATACTCGTGAATACCCAGAGAGGTGAGCCAATCCATCGATCCGAGCATTTGCATATCCTGTGGTGGTGTCGTAAAAAACTCCGATCGAAAGGGCATAAGGGTTACAAATCCGTTGGGCTCCACCGTCTGATTTTGAAAGATCAGGCTTAGCCGAGGAACCTTTCCGCCTATGGTGCGGCTGTTCCGTTTTGCCTCGTAGTGGATCAAATCGGATACCTTAAAGGCTTGGGAGTCCATCCCCACCGGGTAGATCAACCGGAGCGTATCGGTGCTTATGCACTGCCACCTTACTCCCCAAGGATGACCTCCAACCTCTTGAGCGTTAGCCCTACCTAGTAAGGCAATCAGAAAAACTACAAGTAAGCGCTTTACGATTATCATTCTTTAATATTTTGTTTTAGCTACTAAAGGCGGCCATATCGTGCAACCCCGCCTCTACATAGAGCATCAGGAGGCAAGATTGTACTCATTTTTACCCAAAAAAAGTGAAAATCTGGCAGGAATAAAAGATGCGCTACGCATTTGCGGTAGCCCAAAGCGTGGACGTGAATCCGATGTGGCTTTGCTTAAACACAGAGGTTCTGTGATAAATTCCAAGTCTATTTTGCTGTTTTTTTTGTTTATTCTACTTTTGTAACAACCCAAAAGAAGGCTCACGGCGAAGCA
>NZ_SLWB01000020.1 GCF_004340205.1 Acetobacteroides hydrogenigenes | reverse complement strand
CCTAGGGGATTAAACTCATTTCCCTCTTGGTCTTCTTTTCCTCAAGAACAATCAAACACCTTCTTTTGTCATTTCTTAAAGGTAAAAGGGGATAAACTGCCATGATTATGCATTAGGCTTTGAAAAAAATCCTTAGCTTGACAGCTAGCGCCTTCAACTTCGCCATGGTGTTTACGGGATAGCCTTACGACTCTTTTTACCAATCCATGCCGACTTTTCGTTGTGCATCTATTTTACGTTTCGATTTTATTCCTTCATACGTAGCTTTGACGGCAATTGCTGCAGCAGCCTTATCTGCAAAAAAATAGGCGGAAGTCCTTACAGTAGACTTCCGCCCTTACAGAAAGGAGGTGTGGCTCACGCCAGACCTTGGTATTTTATGGTAAGAATTAGATTAAATTCTTCTGAAACTCTACCTTGGCCACCTGCTTGTACTCGGGGCTCGACTGGCCGAAGATGGCCTTTACGTAGAGCTTGGCGGTAAGGCAAAGATCAACCAGCCCCTTGTCGGGCTCGTAGAGCTCGCGGTTGCGGGCCGCGCGGGCGGCATCGAGGGCGGCAATGGCCGCGTTCACGGCGTTGTTCTTGGCGCGCAGCTCGGTGGCGTAGGCTCTAACGGCTTCGAGCTTGAGCTCGGGCTCGTTGGGCGCGTACTCGGGCGTGGTGGCCAGCAGGTTCACCAGCTCGTCGAGGCTGTCGGTCAGGCTGTCGAAGCTCTTGTGCGACACCGAGACGGTTTCCGCCTTAACGGCCACCTCGCCCTGGGCGGTGGGCTTGGGCTCGGGGAGGGGCTTGGCGCGGCTTCCCCTAAGCTTACGGATAATGGTGGTGGCGTTGGCGTCGATATTCTCGGAGGTGGTGGAGGCCTTCAGCGTGTTAACGATTCGGGTGGTGAGCGGTAGCAGCCCCTTAAACGCCTCCTCGCGGGCGGAAGCGGCCTGGAAGAAGTTTCCCTGTGCAAGGCTTACGTCGTTGATGGACTTACGGCCGGCGGTTACCTTCGCCTGCAGGGCCGTAGTGGCAATGGCGGGGTTGCTGGGGTTGTACTTGGTGCCAAATGTGGCGATGATTGCGATTAGGAATTCGGCGTTGTCCACGTTCTTGGCGTTGCCGGTTTCTGTGGTACTTGTCATGATACTTAATTGTTTGTGGTTGTAAATATTTTGAAAACGTCTTAAAGCTAATAGGATTAACTTAAATAACCAAAAATATTTGATGAAAAAATTAGCTACAACCGGCAACTTTTTTCTGCTATGTGGCTTATAGTGCGGGTGGAAGGGGTTTGGGTGCGGTTTTTCGGTTAAGGGATGGGAAGGGTGGGGCGGAATTGGTAAGTTTGGGGGACAAGTAGACGATGCTGTAACCGAAGCGAATTCGATGGCTAAAAGCTTTGGCCACCGTGATTGTGTTTGGGCTTTCAATGTTAAGCAAATGTGCGATTACGATAAAAAAATATATACTATTATCAAGCAATCTTAATTTTTTTCACAGTGAAAAATGCTTCATGTTTGCGCAATAAATCTTTTTTAACACATGAAAATAAAGCACATTTTCGCACTTCTGCTAGTAGGTATTGCTTTCGTAGGCTGTCATAAAGAGGGCATTGAGCCTGAAAACAGCAAAGAGAAGGAAGCTATTCGAGCAAGAAAACAGCTGTTTCAAGATCTTTCGTCGCTCGCTGCCGCAAATCGGATGCTAGCCCTCACCGACTTCAAAAGCACTTCAGAGAACCTAACCAGCAAGGATCTTGAACGAACGGATGCGGACATTGACCGCCTCGTCGAGTACTTCTTCAGAGTGACCCACAACAGCATGCTTCATGAAAAAATTGTTCGCTACACGGTAGATAAGGACAGCCGCTTTTGGAGCACCAAAGAGGATGCGGCCATTGCGGACTACGAAGCTAAAGTACGGGAGCTTCGCTCCCGAGCGATCTTCGCGATGTGGAACTGTACCACACGAGCCTCCCTGCTCTCGGAAATTGAAGCGTACCAGAAGCAGAGGAACCTGCTGTTTCGAAGCACATCTGCCGACAACCAAGCGTACGACACCAAGGTGTCCGAGCCAAGCTGGCATAAGGCGAAATATTTGAAGTCGGCAAAGGTTTACAAGGTTACGCTTATTTTACCATGGGGTACATATGAAATAGATTGCCGAGATGATCAGTATATTCTGGATGCCGCTGAAGAGAACGGAATATCGCTACCGTACAGCTCGCGTGCTGGCGTCGAGCCTTCGTCTGCCGGCTTGCTTGTTTCGGGATCTGTTGATCAAAGCGATCAACAATACCTCGATCGAGATCAAATAAGCATGGGATTTGTTTTGCTTGATGTAGCCTACCCAAAAAGCGATTGTTCCATAAAGACCCATATGGAGGAGTTACTTTTCAAAACTATGCCAATACCAATGACAGGTGATATTGATGAACTGGTGATAATTGGGGAAAGACCATACAACCCTGATCCAAATACCGATCCCAATCCCGACCCAGATCCAGATACTAACGAACCGAATGGAACAGGTGGTCCCTTTATTATACCAAATCCCATACCCTTCGATCCATGTTCTATGGCAACAAGAATTGCAAGTACACCTAACTTATCAACTTATATTAAAGAACTATTGCAAAATGCCAAAACAAGTAATGTTGAATTTGGAACTGTAATAAACAATAGAGGTATCTGTACGCCGTATACTGGATTAGCGGATAATTGTATTGTGGGAATGTCTCTTAATACCTACGTAGCAACAATGATACATAGCCATCCAAGCCAATGTGGGGCTATATTTTCTGCAGGTGATATTAAGGTAATGTGGGATGCATACAGGACAGGACATGCCGATCCTGCATCTTTTAATTATGGTGTTGCAACATCATACAATACCGTTTACTTCCTAAGCATAGCTGATGGTGGAAAATTTGCTGCTTTTGCGAAAAATTGGGGTTTGACAAACGGCTATGGGGCGTTGGAAGGGTTTTTTAATGAAACTTTTAAAAATCAAGTTTGGGATCTAAACTCCTACGAGTTGGAAACAAAATTTTTGCAATTCATAGATAACGCTGGGCTGATGCTTTTTACCAAAATAACTGACGACGATTACGACCCGCTGACTAGAGATGGGCTGGGTAACCCCATAAACATAAAATGCTAGCCATAATACGAACCCAATGATAGAAAAAGCTCTGAAGCTGCTGCTAGGTGGTTTTCTAGTGGCAAGCACGCTGGCGTGCTTCGGCCAGCAGCCATTCCGATACTACAAGCAGGAAGGTGCGGTGGGTCGCTATGTTGGCACCTGGCAAGCCAAAACGGACACCAGCTGCTTTACCCTGAAGCTCTTTAAGTGCCGTGTGGTTTATGATGACTACGATGTTGAAGGGGTTGGCGGCACCTACGAGTACACCCTTAACGGCAAGCTGGTGTACAGCTGCCTAAACCTTCAGCAGGATACCGTTTGTAAATGGTTTAGCAAGCGCTTGCCTATTACTGCGGCCAACTACCAAACAGGAATACCCGATTCCGTTTCATTAGTATTATCTTTTAGAGATTGGCTAAAGAATAAAAGTACTTTTGGACGAATTACCATAAGTAATGGTTTTTTGGAATGGCAAATTCGACATTACAGTGACCATCATTCGCTTACTATAGATGGAAAACCTATCTCACCTCCCTTGTCAGAGGGTTGGTCTGTTCCAATAAGAGCTATCCTACGAAGGGTGGAGTAGCTAAGGTTTCTCTGTTAGGACGAGGCACAGCCTCGTCCTAACACATCTTAACTGGCAAGAGCCTGCACCAAACAGAATCAGCTGCACTACTCGGTGAGGGCTGATTATTGCTTTTTACCCCTGACATGGTTTGAAAACATATGCATTCGTGAGCTGGAAACAAAATTTTTACAATTCATAGATAACGCCGGACTGATGCTCTTTACCAAAATAGCTGACGACGATTACGACCCGCTAACCAGAGATGGGCTGGGAAACCCCATAAACATAAAATGCTAGCCATAATACGAACCCTATGATAGAAAAAGCTCTGAAGCTGCTGCTAGGTGGTTTTCTAGTGGCAAGCACGCTGGCGTGCTTCGGTCAGCAGCCATTCCGATACTACAAGCAGGAAGGTGCGGTGGGCCGCTACGTTGGCACCTGGCAAGCCAAAACGGACACCAGCTGCTTTACCTTGAAGCTATACAAGTGTCGAGAGGTATTCTACGAATACGACGTTGAAGCAATTTGCGGCACCTATGAGTATACCCTTCATGGTGAGATTGTGCACGGCTGTCTAGACCTTCCACAGGATACGGTATTTAACAGCAACAGTAAGCAACCTATATCTGCGTCCAACTACAAAAGCGGGATTCCCGACTCAGTTTCATTAGGTGTATTCTTTAAGGATCCGTTAAAGGGTAAAGTGACATATGGTAAGATAGCAATAAGAAATGGGCAGTTAGAGTGGAAAATTCGACCTTACGTAGACCATCTCTCACTTACTATAGATGGAAAACCTATCTCACCTCCCTTGTCAGAGGGTTGGTCTGTTCCAATAAGAGCTATTCTACGAAGGGTGGAGTAGCTAAGGTTTCCTTCCAAGACATTGCTAGAGGCAGAGGGAGGAAAAGGTGACGATAGGTTAACGCTGTTCGACGTAGTATAAATGCACGAGGCTCGAAGGAATATGTAAATGGCTACTTCGAACTGCGTTTCCGTCGAAACATGTAGTGGCCTTAGACCGCAATTATACGAATGCACACAAGCGCAGCCTTACCACGGCTGCGCTTTACGTTTTTGAGAGGGGTAGAGCCGCCATGCTGGCGGCTCGTATGGCTGATGTAGAGTGAGGGTGTATGGCATGTGCCCCCACGAGTTGGCGCTGTCTTGGCCCATTTCGATTCGGGCTTTGGGGGATGGAGGAGAATTTTATCAGCTAACGTGTACTATTTAACAGCTAAAATACTAATTTTAAGGGCAGCTTATTTTTACCTGCAGCTTGGATGTTGCTGCATCGTTACGGCGAATGTGGAAACGTCGAATTGGCTTAATGGCTTTTGCATGCAGGTGGTAGGACCCCGATTGTTTGTATAGGTTAATTATTTTGGTATGGTTACAATGCTTTCTGATGGACGGAATAGTAGGCTTGAAGTTAAGCAGGTGCTAAACGATCTGTTTTCGCGCAGCCGAAAGGGCGAAATCGTTGGGCTAGCGGGTGGTGATGGTCGAGAGAAAAAGTCGTTGTTTGGCCCCACCTTTGGCTCTCTTCAAGCAGATCGCCGATTCGTAAAGGTTGGCGATAGTCCGCTTGTACGGATATTTAATTCGAAGATGCGTGTTGCCTGCTTGCCTCAAACCAGCTTTTTCCAAAGAAATATAAAGGTGAGCCGGATGCTGACGCTGGTATGCGGGGCAAAGATGGCTGCACAAGCTGCCGAAAGCAGCTTCGTAAAGCCGCTTTTAGAGAGCAAGGGCTACCAGCTTACGGATGGGCAACGTCGCTTTCTGGAAATCGTCATGCTGGTGTACCTAAACGTTCACCTTGTTTTGCTGGAAGACCCATTGGTTGGGATCGACCCCCAGTATAGGGATGAGCTAAAGCGAATCATCGAGGAGCAATCGAAGGAGAAATGCTTTTTTGTTTCCGGCGAGTATGGGGGTATGGCCGATATCCTCACAAAGGAGATGTGGATAACCGAAAGATTCGCTCAAGAATCTTTCGGAACGAGTATGATACAGCTTTGGGGAAACTCTTTGGTTTTATGAAGGGCACTAGGAGAGCCGTATAAACCACAAAATAAGCGCAGCCATACAATGGCTGCGCTCTTTGTTTTTGGAGGGGTAGCGCCGCCATGCTGGCGGCTCATATAAAACGAGGGGCAAATGTAATTCGCCCCTACGCGGGTGCCGTAACGCTAGGCAGCTCGATGTAGAACGTTGATCCCCGATCAACCTCCGACTCGAACCATATGGTACCGTTGTAGGCCTCTATCAGGTTCTTGCAGATGGCCAACCCAAGCCCCGTTCCCGACGACTTGGTGGTGAAGTTGGGGGTAAAGAGCTTCGGCTTAACCTCGTCGGCGATGCCCTTGCCGTTGTCCTTAACCGATAGGGTTGCCTTGCCCATTTCTTCGATTACCGTGATGGCGATGATGGCGGTTTTATCGTCGTCTACCGATTGTATGGCATTCTTTACCAGGTTAACGATAACTCGTTTAAGGTGCTCGCGGCCTACCCTTACGTTTACAGGAGCATTGGGCATATTAACCTCGAAGTTGAGGTTGGGGAAGCCGTCGAAGATAGGGAGTATCTCGTTTACGGCTGCGCGGAGGTCTAGAATGGTGATCTGCTCGTCGAAGTTGATCTTGGCGAAGTCGGAGAACTCGTTGGCGATCTTGGCCAGCGAGTCGATTTGCTCTACCTGCGAGGCGGCAAAGCGGTCGAACTGCTCCAGCCAGCGCTCATCCTTCTTACCCTTGAGCATCATCAGGTACTGCAGGCTCAGTTTCATGGGGGTAAGCGGGTTCTTTATCTCGTGGGCAATCTGGCGGGCCATCTCGCGCCAGGCTAGGTCGCGCTCGTTGTCGGCCAGCAGCTTCGCGCTCGACTCTACCTGCAGGATCATCTTGTTGAACTCCACGATCAGGTCGCCAATCTCGTCGTTTTGCTTATAGGGGATGGGCTCGGGGTTCGTCTTTAGGTCGAAGATGCGCATGCGGTTGCGGATCTGAGCCAGCGGACTGGTGATGGAGTTGGATATGAGTACCGCAATCAGGATTACCGGAAGCAGCAGCAGGATGAAGATGTTGGCTATGGTGATGGCGATGGTGTAGAGCTCCTTGCGGAGGTTGTCGTACTGCAGGAAGTAG
The DNA here is from genome assembly GCF_004340205.1 of Acetobacteroides hydrogenigenes. Classification (NCBI taxonomy): domain Bacteria; kingdom Pseudomonadati; phylum Bacteroidota; class Bacteroidia; order Bacteroidales; family Rikenellaceae; genus Acetobacteroides; species Acetobacteroides hydrogenigenes. The sequence goes on along the minus strand of NZ_SLWB01000020.1, from coordinate 38,869 downwards.
GGTAGGTTGACGTAGCCGATGAGCTTGCCGTTGCTGTCGGAGATGGGCGAGTACGACGAGGTGTAGGTCATGTCGCCGATCTTTTCGTTATCCACAAAAAAGCCATCGTAGATAAGCGCAAGGCTTTTGTACGCCTTTGGCGACATCTTAAAGCCTTGTAGACCGTCGTAAAAGATTTCGGGGCGCGATGTAGCCACCAGCTCGCCGCTTATATTGTAGAGGTTTACGTCGACGTATAGGTAGTTCGATATCTTAACGAGCTCGTCGGTGAGCGACTCGGAGCTTGGCGTGTAGAGCGCGTTGTACACGGCCGGGATGGCGCTCTTCATCTTATCCTGTATGGTTTGCTCCTTGTAGGCCTCAAAGCGCTTGATGCCGTAGGTTAGCGATACGGCAGCCGTAAGTATCAGAGTAACGATGAGCACCACCACAAACGAAAGGGTTATTCTTCCTTTAAAGGATTGCAGCGATAGGGTGTCGTCGAGAGGAAAACGGCTAAACTTGAGCACCAGAAGTCCTACTAGTACCAGCGAGATGAAGATGTAGGAGAAGCAGGAGGCAATGTCGAAAAGGTTTAGAATAGGCCTCGATATCACCATTGTGTTGTGCTGGTCGAAGCGGTAGTATAGGTTAGAGTAGCCTTTTTGAGGGCGTACCTGAATGCTGTCTTTTTTAGTGGGAGGCTCTATTATAAATGGGTAGGAGTAGCTACCGTTTTTGGCAACCAAACTGCTGTCGAAGTAGTGGGCGTACTCGTAGTCCCTATAGCCCTTAACGCGCGGTTCGTTTTTCTTAAGAAGTAGCTCTGGATAGCCGGGGTTGCTACTGATGGTTTTAACGTTGAACTCTACGTATAGCGATGTGAGCCCTTTGCTGCAGAGGTAGTCTATTTGCCCAATGTACCAAATCTCTCCGGGGAAGTTGCGGATAAGGTAGAAGGCCGAGTTCTTAATCTTTGAGCCCTTTTGCTGGAAGATGTCGTTGAAGTACTTCTGGCAGCTGGTGGTCTTCTTTTCGTTGGGTAGGAAAAGGTTTGCCTTTACGGGGCAAATGGTAATGCGTAGGTTATACTTACTCGGGTAGCCTCGGAGTACATTTTTCTTGATATGCTGGTAGATGATGCTATCGTTAGCCGAGGGGTTATGTATGAGCTGATGGATGGTCTTGTCCTTTACGATCTGTTGGGTAAGCTCGGGTAGGGAAGCCTCAAATATGGGGTCCTTCTCGTTGTAGAGCGATTCGGCAAACTCGATGCGATTGCGTTCGTCCTTTATCACCACAAAATGGCAGATGACGGTTGATGTTGCTACAGCCCAAAGTATCAGAATTAGGGAAATGTCGCGGATGCCGATGCGCATGTAGGCCTTGAGCCTGAAGAGAAAGATGGCATAGGTGACAAGAGTGGCCGCAAAAAAGATGGCAATAGACGAGTCGGTTAGCGCAAGGATGCCCGAAACGATCAAAAGTGGGATGGCAAGTATTGCCGCTTTAGTTCGGGTTGGTATCTCCCTAAAAAGCCTAAAGAATAGGTTGGAAAGGAGTATAATGCTAATGATGATAAGCGCGATTATGAGGTATATTATCAGCGAGTAGCGGCTAATTTCCGAAATCTTTATTACGCCAAACGAAACAGAGGCATGGCTTACAAGGCTCGATACAATTAAATGCGCTGCAAGTACAATTAGCGATAGGAATAACGAAAGAAGAGCTGCAAGCGGTTTTAGGAATCTTCGTCTCTGTATTTTATAGTCTACATAGTGCCTGTATATGGTGGAGCAGAAGGATATAAAGATTAGCGTATAGGCTGCTAGTACGGCAAGCGATGATGCTCCTTTCGAGGTGTAGAGCTCGGGCGAAAAGAACGTTAAGGATGAAGGGAAGGTGGCAAGTGTATTAACAAGAATAGCGCAGATTGCGCTCCAGCCAAGTAGCGAGAAGAAGAATAGCCGAATATTCCTTTTAAAGGATATCGATTGGATGACGAGCCAACCTCCAATAATTAGGAGAATGAGCGATGTGTAGATAAGAGCATCCTTAATGGGATTGGGTGTGGAGATGTTCTTATCCTTTTCGAGTACAAAAACAGGCGTATCTCCAGCCCTAACAACAAATGTATTCTTTGTATTAGGGGCAGCAGTGGAGCTTCTGCTTATCTTAAAGTATGCGGGTATGTCTAGTATGGGGTTAAACCTATTTTCTAAAAACTTATTGGTAAAGCGATACCTTTTTTGAACCTCAATGCTTATAATTGCCGATTTCCCTTTGTGCTTAAAGCGGGATGCGAGAAACCATCCGTCGTTGAAGCTGTAGAGGCGCATGGTGGTGTCGATGCGGGCAAGCATTGAGTCGGCAATGTTGGGGATGGTACTCCATGCAGCCAGCTTCGTACTGTCGCAAAGGAATATGCCTATGTTTTCCTTGTTTAGCTTCGAAATGGTTCTGTCGTCGAGTATATCGAATGCCGCTTTTTGCGAGGTGTCTTTGGTACTGAACCAGGCCTTGGCTATTTCGCGAAGCAGCTCCTTTTTGTTGAGTATAGTACTCTCAATCTTTTTGATGTTGCTGCTGTTGTAGGTAGATAGGCGCGGTGCGAATTGTGCCGATAGGTATAGCACAACAGCCGCTAGGATCGCAGCTATGCCTACGAAAAACGTCTTCTTTCTTCGAATGGTTTTTCTTTGCTTACTTATGGTGGTAGGGTTCTCCATTAATTATTGTAAAAGCTCTGTATAGCTGTTCTATAAAAAGAAGTCTAACCATCTGATGCGAGAAAGTCATTGCCGATAGCGAAAGCTTAGCGTTGGCCTTGGCGTAAGCCTCCTTCGAAAATCCGTATGGGCCTCCGATGACGAAGCTGATCTTTCGAGTTCCTGCAACCTGCCTTTTCTCGATTAGCTGTGCAAAGTCAACTGACGACAGTGACTCTCCTCGTTCATCGAGCAGTATCACAAAGTCGGAGTCCTTAATTTGGTTCATAATCAGTTCACCTTCCTTCTCCTTCTGCTGTTCTTCGCTGAGACTCTTGGTACTTTTCAAGTCGGGAATTACCTTCATCTCAAATTGGCAGTAGTGCTTTAGGCGTTTAAGGTAGATGTCTATACCCTCTTGAAGGTATTTCTGGTCACTTTTCCCGACGAGTACTAGGTCTATTTTCATAACGTATAAGCCTTGCGTCTAATGTAGTTAAAAAAACTGTTATTAAGGTGTAGCAGCGTCTTGAATTCAAGGTGCTGCGTAATTTGGGGCAAACTTAGGACATTGCAAATCCGAAAGCAAGCTTGTTGGCTGCAATTGGGGCTCTAAATTGGCGTTTGAGCATCCCTATTGGGGTGACGAAGGTTTAGAGTTTTCTCGGATTTGGAGGCGATCTGTTAAAATGTAATGTACAGAAAAACAAAACGGTGAGCAATTCTTTGTGGTTTTAAATATAAGTTGTATTTTTGCAAGCCCCATAAAGTGGGGTTGGATCACAGTTATAACAGGTATTAACCAAAAATTTACAGTAAAGTGGACGCACTAAGTTACAAGACTGTATCTGTCAATAAAGTATCTGCTCCGAAGGAGTGGGTTGTGATAGATGCAACCGATCAAGTAGTGGGCCGCCTTGCATCTCAAGTTGCGAAAATTCTGAGAGGTAAGCACAAGCCTTCATTTACTCCAAACTCTGATTGTGGTGATAACGTAATCATCATTAATGCAGAGAAGGTGCGCTTTACCGGTAGCAAGCTTACCGATAAGGTGTACGTTCGCCACACCGGATACCCTGGTGGACAACGCTTTGCAACTCCTGCAGATATGCTAAAGCGTAAGCCTCTTTTCGTTGTAGAAAAGGCCGTTAAGGGTATGCTACCAAAAAATCGCCTTGGCGCTGCGTTGTTCCGTAACATGCATGTATATGCTGGTGCAGAGCATCCACACGAGGCTCAACAACCAAAAGTTATCAACGTAAAAGATCTTAAGTAATGAGCATGGAAGTTGTTAACACGCTAGGAAGAAGAAAAGCGGCTGTTGCTCGTATTTACATGACCCCTGGGAAGGGTGAGATCGTAATCAACAACAAGCCACTAGAAGTTTACTTCACAACTGGTGTACTTCAGTACACTGCAACCCAAGCCCTTTTGCTTACCAACCAGCTTGGTAAGTTCGACATCAAGGTTAACCTCGATGGCGGTGGCGTTAAGGGTCAAGCAGAGGCGCTTCGCCTTGCAATTTCTCGCGCACTTTGCGAAATCGATGCTGAGAACCGTTCGGTTCTTAAAGCTAACGGCCTTCTAACTCGCGACTCTCGTGTTGTTGAGCGTAAGAAGCCAGGTCAACCAAAGGCTCGTAAGAGATTCCAGTTCAGTAAACGTTAATTTTTTTTTCTTCCTATTTGTTGCAGACTGGGTTTCAAACCTACGAGACTACCTTCGGGTACTACTTGAGCGTTGCCCTGCTGCGAAAAACTGACGAGACCAGTATGCTACTCGACAGTTGACGAAGAGGTTTTAAACAAGTAAAACACAAAAAAATGCCAAGAACAAATTTCAACCAGCTTCTTGATGCTGGTGTTCACTTCGGTCACTTAAAGAGAAAGTGGAATCCTAAGATGGCTCCTTACATCTTCATGGAGCGCAATGGCATCCACATTATCGACCTACACAAGACCGTTGTAAAGCTCGATGAGGCCGCAAGTGCCCTTAAGCAAATCGCAAAATCAGGCCGTAAGATTCTTTTTGTTGCTACCAAGAAGCAAGCAAAAGAAATCGTTTCGGAAAGAATAAGCCAAGTTAATATGCCATACGTTACCGAGCGCTGGCCCGGTGGTATGCTTACTAACTTCCCAACCATCCGTAAAGCTGTAAAGAAGATGTCTTCACTTGAGAAGATGTCAACCGACGGTACTTTCGAGTCATTGTCTAAGCGCGAAAGACTACAAATTACCCGTCAACGCGCCAAGCTCGAGAAGAACCTTGGTTCTATCGCTGACCTTACCCGTCTTCCAGCTGCACTTTTTGTGATAGACGTTCAAAAAGAAGCTAATGCCGTTCGTGAAGCTAAGAGGCTTAACATTCCCGTATTTGCTATGGTAGATACCTGCTGTGATCCAACACCAATTGACTATGTTATCCCAGCTAACGACGACGCTTCTAAATCAATCAGCCTAGTTATCGACGTGGTTGCTTCTGCTATCCAAGAAGGCCTAGAAGAGCGCAAGGTTGAAAAGGAAAAAGAAAAAGACAGCCAACCTGCTAAGGCTGACAAGCCAGCAAAGGCAAAGGCTAAGAAGGCTCCTGTAGCTGACGAAGCTGAGGTTGAAACTCCTGCTCAAGAAGAGGAGAGTGCTGAATAATCTGTTTTCAATAACCGATAAAAATATTTTAACAATGGCTATTACCGCAACCGATGTAGCAAAGCTACGTAAAATGACCGGTGCCGGGATGATGGACTGCAAGAAGGCTCTTGAAGAAGCTAATGGCGACTTCGAGCGCGCTCAGGATCTTATCCGCGAAAGAGGTAAGCTTATTGCCAGCAAGCGTGCTGACCGTGAGGCTACCGAAGGTGCTGTTATCGCTAAAACTACTGCCGATGGTAAGTTTGGTGCTGCTATCTGCCTAAACTGCGAAACTGACTTCGTTGCTAAGAACGCGGATTTCGTTGGTCTTGCAGAAAGCATCCTTGACCTTGCTATCGAGAAAAGACCAGCAAACCTAGAAGAGCTACTTGCTCTTAACCTAAATGGTCTTTCTATTGCTGACTTGGTAACTGAGAAGTCTGGTGTTACAGGTGAAAAGCTTGGCATTTCTTTCTATGGTAAGCTAGAGGATAACTTCGTTATTCCTTACATTCACATGAATAAAAAACTGGCTACCTTGGTTTCTTTCTCTAAGGTAATCAACACAGAGGTTGCTAAGGATATTGCAATGCAAGTAGCAGCAATGAATCCTGTTGCTCTTGATAAGAGTTCAACTCCTGCTGAAGTTGTTGAAAAGGAGCTTCAAATTGCGAAAGAGCAGCTTCGTCTTGAAGGAAAAGCAGAGGATATGATTGAGAAGATTGCCCCTGGCAAACTCAATAAGTTCTTTAAGGATAACACCCTGATGGCTCAAGACTTCATCAAGGATGCTAAAATGAGCGTAGAGGCTTACCTTAAGAGCGCCGATGCTGAAGCAAAAGTTACAGGTTTCCTTCGCTGGTCACTAAACGACTAAACAATCGGTTTACCGCATAAATTTGAGGGCTGCAGCAATGCAGCCCTTTTTTGTTTCCTTATTGTAAAAAAGCACGTAGAAGATGGTTTTCTACGTGCTTTATGTTCTTTTTCTTGCTTACGGCTATCCTTGAAGCTTGGCAAGTTGGGCTTTAAGCCTGTTAATTTCAGCTTCCTTTTTGCTGTTTCTAATGGTTACAATTTCATCGGCTAGCCTGTCTAAATCTTCGAATGATTCGAGCTTGTTAATAAGTGAAATGATAAGTTCTACAGGCGTTTGACGGGGCTTTCTTCCTCTCTTGCCTTTTACCTTTTCAACTGGTTTTTTTGCTTGTGTATCCATTTTGTCGAAGTATTAATTGTCTTTTTTGTAAATATAACAATCGAAATTTAATTAAGGTTTATTTATTGAATAAAAATGAGTATTGGTCTTGAAAATATTTGTTTGATATTACTTCTATTTATCGGATACAATAATACTTATTTGTTGGTTTTTTAGTTGACTTTTAGTTCGTATAGTGCGAATTTTACTCTATGCTTTGTGGCTTTTATTTGTTAGCGAAAACACGTCAAACGTTTTAATAAACAATTGTTAGTTGCTATGAATACTTCTATGAAAAAGCTTTCGGTACGATCTAGGTATAGGACCTTAAAACTCGGTTTTGAAGGTGTTGCAAACCTCATTGAATTTGAACCTAATGCGTGGTTCGATATTGCTGCTGCTATAGTTGTTGTAATTGCTGGAATTGAATTTGAACTTACTAGCGTGGAATGGGTTTTTGTTGTTTTTGCAATAGGCTTTGTGCTTTCTACAGTTGCTGCTAGTATTTCTATTGAGTTTTTGGCGAGTGCACCGAATATGGCTGATGCTCCTTTTATAGACGTGGCTAAGAGCCTAGGAGCCGCTTCTGTTCTTATTGCCAATTTTACAGCTTTTGTTGTGGGCTTAATTGTTTTTACTCCAAAGCTGTTCTTTTAAAAAGTAAAAGAGGGATTTCGAATAGAAATCCCTCTTCTTTTATCTTATTGCAAGTGTCAGAGTATTCTTACTACGTAAAGGCCTAAGACTGCATTACCCGCCATTCCATCCTTAAACTCACAAAATATGTGATAGGGGCCTGTTTTTGTACAATTAAAGTCAATGACATCCATTACCGTATCGGTGTTTTCTTGGTAACTATTCAAAACGACTTTTCCATTGTCGTAAAGCTTAAATATGCCCTGACCGGGGAAATCCCTAGAGCTTACTATTACAAATCGGTACTGAACGTTTTTGGTAAGAACCACGGTAAATTTGCTTTGAGGAGCTGGCGTGCCTTCAAGAAGCTTAATCTTGTAGTCCTTCTCGTAGGTCACCTTGCAGGCCTTGTTGGCTTTTTTTCCGTTTATTTCAAGCAGCTGTTCTTCTGATTGTGCAAACACCTTGTTTGTACCTAATAGGCAGAAAACAAAACCAAAGATTATAAATAGAAGTATCTTTTTCATAGTGCTATTCCCCCAATAGTTTACTTCGTACCTTTTGGATACGGGCTGTGATTTCGTTAATCTGCTTGGTGGTTATATTTATAACCGTTTTGTCGTGCTGGATAACGGTATAAATGCCGTTAATCTCCTTATATTCTGGCTCTCCTTCTTGGACTGTTATTGTAACATTCTTGTAAGGCTCGTTGATGTACTCAAGGTACTTTTTCATCTCCGCCATTTCGGGATGGTAGGTGTAGCCGTTCAAAACCTTGATGAGTAGCGCAATTAGGTTTTTTTGGTCTCCTATTGCTTCTTTAAGACGACTTTTTTGGTTAAGCCTATAAAATTGAGTTACGTAGTGCATTCCTTCTATCCAAACGCCCGTTACAATAGCAGCGCTTAGGCTACTTCGTTGGGTTTTGCGTAGATACTCGTCTATTCGGTTCATGCTTTTGCGCGAGATGAATATTAACGAGTCTATATTGTCGTTGTTGGATGCAAGTCTTTTAAGTGTGCTGTAGTCAAAAAATTGACCAACTTTGAGCTCATCCGCAAGGCCCTTTACGGTTGAGATGTAGCTAAGAACATGAGATGTTTTACCATAGAAGTTCAGATAACCTAGGTCGGCACCATAGATGCCAAGTGCGGCTGCCTGCGAGTAGCTACTATTGAAGCGGTCTACATCGTCGTTCGAAGCCAGAAGCGTGCTGTTAAATGGAATTCCCAAACTTTTTAGCAGGGCAATAGTTTCAATAGGAGATCCTAGGTTATCAACCATATGGTCTACCATATCTTTTGTTTGGTCTAACGCCTGTTCTCCGTTAGTTGTATCTGTAGATACGAGAGAGTCGGGCATTTCGAACTCATTTTTTGCTTTTTTTGCTGTATCCGACATGCAAGAGTAGAGCAAAACGGTAAGCGCAAGGAGAAAACCGACTCTTTTGATTATTCCCATTAATTTTCGGCTTTACTTTTGGGTTTTAACAATGCTAGTCTATATGGGAACGAAAATAGCAATTTTTTCAGTAGTTCAAAGTAAAGGGCTATAAAAAGAAGAATCGACATCAGCCATATCATGGCAACGTTAAACCAGTAGGTGTCTATGTAGTTACCTGCAAAATACTTTTGGGGGGCCAAAAAGTGCGAACGGAAATCGAAGAATCCTTTAGGAGAAGGATCTTTGAAAATAGGTTCGTACTGTTGAACGAGTTCATTGCCAAATTGTAGTATTTTATTCTTCTCGAAAGGTCGCTTTACTAAATCGCTAATGCTTTCGTTATGGTACTGTGCGCGAAGTTCGTTGTAAACCTTTTCGTTTTTGTTGACCATGAAGGAACGTAATGCCTCTTTTTTGCCGTTAAAACGTGCAAATGCTTTTCCATAGTAGCTTAGGAGTTGATCGGTGTAGCTGTAAGCCGCTTTGTTTATGGCTACGTTATACGTTGAAGGAGTGAACTGATCTAGATAAGCAAACCTAATTTCAGGAACTGCTATTTTCTCTAGAGCAAAGGCATGGCGTAGTACTGCAATGTTATCCTCTAGTACTTCTTTACTAGTTGCGGATGTTGGATTCTTTAGCGCTTCTCCATTTTGGTCGAGGCGCTTTTGTAGTTCTGGAAGGTAGGAAACTAGTTTGTAGTTGGCCTTGCTTTCTTCCTTATCTATGTCGTAGAAGTACTTTTCAAATTGGTTATCCTTAAACTGAGATACGACAAGCGCTTCGTAGCCCCATTTGGTTGCCATAAGGTCGGCGATAATTGGAACACGATTGGTGCTGCTGATGCTGCGGTTCAGTTTTTCGAAGGTGAACATGGCGCCGCTAAGCATCATCATTGGAATCATCAACAATGGAATAACAATGTAAATGGTAACAACGGAGTTGAATGTTGCCGAGATGTTTAATCCGAGCAGGTTCGCGAATACGGCCGTTGAGAATAGTACTAGCCAGTAGGTAAAGTACATATCCTTTATCCCAAGGATGGAATTAGCAATCAGAACAAAAAGTATAGTTTGGATTGCCGATAACGAAAGCAGTATAAGCGTTTTAGAGAAAAGGTAGCTTAACCTGCTGAGGTTTAAGAACGATTCTCGTTTTAGTATCTTTTGGTCGCGGAAAATCTCTTCTGCACTCAAAGTTAGCCCAACGAATAGCGCTACGATGATGGACATGAAGATGAAAATCGGGATATTCTCGTTATCCTTAAAAATGTATATGTCCGATTTTGGGTTGGCTATATAGCGGGTTACGTATGCAAGAATAAAGGCGAGAATTGGCATCTCGAGCAAGTTAAGCATCACATACTGGATGTTGCTAATCTTACTACGGAAGTCTCGCATCGTGTAGATGAAGAACTGCTTTAACTTTGAAGGTATCTTTAGCGCCGATGGTGGTGCGTTTTTGATGGTTTCCACCTTTGGCATCTTGATGTTTTCCTTGTAGTGCTCTTCCCACTTTGGAGGCGATACCTTTCTAAGGGCTGTGTAGCGGCCAAATTCATCGACCACCTTTGCTTCTACAATGTTGAATATTAGCTCTGGATTTACATTGCCACAGGTTGGGCATTCCCCAACATCGCTATTGATTTGGGCGTCGAGACGCTTAAAGTACATTACTGCCTCTACTGGATTTCCCTGGTAGATGAGGTATCCTCCTGTATCGAGGATCAGCATGTTGTCGAACATTTTGTAGATATCCGACGATGGCTGGTGGATAACCACAAACACGAGCTTTCCTTTTAGGGCAAGCTCGCGCAGAAGGTCCATCACGTTTTCCGAGTCGCGCGACGAAAGTCCCGATGTCGGCTCATCAACAAATAGAATAGATGGCTCGCGGATAAGCTCCAGCGCAATGTTAAGGCGCTTGCGTTGGCCACCGCTAATCATTTTGTTTAGTGGGCTTCCAACCTTTAAGTCCTTTTGGTCAATGAGCCCAAGAAGAAGCAACGTTTTATCAACTAAATCGCGAACCTCTGTATCTGTTTTATCTTTAAAGCAAAGCTTCGCGTTGTAGTATAGGTTCTCGAAAACGGTAAGTTCCTCGATTAGCAGGTCGTCTTGTGGAATAAAGCCAATGATGCCTTTAAGCTCTTCGCTTTGCGAGTGAAGGTTTAGCCCGTTAATCAGCACCTCGCCTTCGGTGGGGTTTTCGATGCCCGAAAGCACGTTAAGGAGTGTGGTTTTACCTGCTCCACTGGCTCCCATAATGCCGATGAGTTTTCCCTGTTCCTCGGCAAACGAGATGCTGCGTAGTCCAAGGTTTCCGGTTTTAAATCGGTAGCTGATGTTGTTTACCTCGTATGAAAGAGGAGTGTAGTTCTCATCAGCCTTGAAGCGGGCAAGAACATCGGAGTAGTAAATGGGCTTTGCCTTTGGCAAACGTATAGTAGAACCGTTGGCAAAGAGGTATATGCGCTTGTTGTTGATCGGAAGACCATTGAGGAAGAGGTCGTCATGGCCGGTGTACTTCAGAAAGTAGAGCTCTACTGATTTGATCTGAAGTATGGCGATAATGCCCGATAGACCTTCGGAAAAGATTTGCTTGCCTTCCGTCTCTATCGTTCTGCTATGGACAGTGAGTACGTCAGGCAAGTCTAGTTTTTCGGCGGTGTTGTTTAGGACAAACTCCTCTATTCCCTTAAATTCTTCCTTCGAAAGGTTGAAAACTTCGGCGACGGTATTGATAATTGCCATGCGCTGTTCCGAGAAGCGACCCTCGGAGTTTACTAGCTCGAATAGACGAACGAGAACGACAATTTTTTGTCGCTGCGTAAGCGTTTTGTTAATCTTCTTACAGATTCCAAGAATGCGCACCGAATCTTTTACGGAGGTAAGTCTACTCTTTTTAGTTTCCTTTTCCTCTTCGCCATCGGTTGCTAGCAGTCCTGCATGCTGGTCGAAAAGAGTAAGATACTCCTTTACCGCATCCTCGTTGAGCTGCTGAACCAGAAAGTTTTCTACGTACTCTCGTTCCTTACGCTCTACCCCTTCGTCTTGTTTTACGATAAGGGCAAAAAGCTGCATCAGCGCTCTTAAGATTTCTTCGCTCATACTATCAAGTTATCGCCAGCCAGTTCTCAAATTGATTTATAGGGAATAAGCCTCCATTTCGAAAGGTACGTCTACGATATCGGCATACTCTTCGCCAGCTTCCTCCATATCCTCATCATCGTCGGGGTAGCACCAGCGGATGGTTACATCGGCACCGTCTTCCTTCATGTGCTCGAAGCGCATCAGGATGTCTAGAAGCAGCTTCGAAGAGGCTGTGTTGAAGTAAACCAGCTTGAAGGTGAAAACGGTTTTTGGATTAGGATTTTGGGCATACTCGTCGAGCCAGCTAAGAATTGGCTCGTAGAAAGCGCTCACGTCTTCTGGAAGCGAGCGTCCAGAGATTTCGAAAATCTCGTTGTTAGCATCCAGAATTACATTAGGAGTGTCGTCTGTTCCAAGTATTTTAATTGTTTCCATGTCGCAAAAATATGGTAAAATCTTTATTATTCTCTTGTTATGGTTGATGTTAGCACGAAAAAGTGGGTCAGGTCGTCAACAGGAAGAAGATGGTATTCGAGCTTATTTCCTGTTTTACGGGCAATGTCAATAAAGCCAAGTCCTGCACCTCCCTTTTCTGATAGGCTACCCTTTTGCATCTGCTCTTTATGAAGCGCTTTAAGGCCATCCTTATCCAACGAGTTGATATGGTCGAGCAGGGCAGTTAGCTCCGATATTTTGTCGTTTTCAACAATATTACCTGTTGTAACATTGTAGCTGTTTGAGCCTTTGCTAACCATAAAAAGTCCCCTAGAGGCAAAAATATCGTTCTCAAGGCCTGGGGCATCAGCATGCTTGCTAATGTTTTGGAGGCATTCTACCATCACGTGGAATACCTTTTTTTGTACAGAATTCGATTCCTCGTCCTTTAGCATGTTTGTTTCAGCCATAGTGGTAAAGGCCTTGGTAATCTGATGAGTTATTTCCCCCTCATATACAAGGGATATCTCATGAGCCTTCATCGACTTGTAAAAATCGTAGATGAATTCTATGTACCCCTTAATGTTCTTGTTGTCCATAGCTTGTTGTTATTACATGTGTCTAATTAAAACTCAATTCCAATTAGTAGTATATCGTCGATTTGCTTATTAGAACCCTTATATTCCATAAAGTCCTTATTGAATAGCACCTCGTACTCTGTCATGGTTAGGTCTGGGTTTGCCGTAATATGGTTTCTGATTCGAGCAGCCGAATACTTTTTGCCTTCTGCTCCTCCAACCTGATCGGGTAGTCCATCGGAGAAGATAAAGATCTTGTCGGATGGCTGTATGTTGATGGTATGGTTGGTAAACGGCATTTCTGCTTTTTTCATCGAAGGAATACCTCCAATTGCCCTTCGTTCTCCCTTAAACTCCTGAAGCTGGTTGTCGCGCAATAGGTATAGCGGACGGTGAGCTCCTGCAAATTCGAGGATATTATCCTTTAGGTTGATCTTGCATAGCGCAATATCCATTCCGTCGCGGGCATCTGCATCAACTCTATCCTGCTTAAGGGTCGTACGAACCTCGTTGTGCAGCGCATCCAGTACCTCGCCGGCGCTCATTGACCTGTCCTTATCTACGGTATTGTTAAGAATGAAGTAGCCAATGAACGAGAGCAGCGCTCCGGGTACGCCGTGACCGGTACAGTCTACTGCAGCTACGTAAATGCTGTTATGATCTTTAACGAACATCCAGGGGAAGTCGCCGCTGACCACATCGCGTGGAAGGTAGAACATGAACGAGTTGGGAAGGAACTTGCGGAGCAACCTATTATCGGGAAGTATCGAACTTTGAATGCGTTGGGCATAGTTGATGCTTTCGGTAATGTTGCGGTTCTTTTCCTGAATCTCCATCTCGATGCGCTTCGACTCTGTGATATCGTGCGATACGAATAGAATGGTTTCAAGTTCGTTATCGTTAAATTCAGGAATCGCAACGATATGCATGATCGTCTTCCCGAAGTTGGATTCAAACGAAATCTCATCTTCCATCTTTTGCTTGGTTTCGCTGATGGTAGATATAGCTGTCGTAAAAAACTCTACCAACGAGTTGGGCAAGTTTGCCGAACTTATGGTTTGGTTCTGTATCTTTTTGGCATCGATATCGAAATACGACTTAACGGTTGGGTTGACGTAAAAAATCTGCCCCATAGTGCTAAGGCGCATGATAAGGTCGATAGAGTTTTCCGAAAGCGCCTGCATCTTACTCTTCATGCGCTCCTCTTTTTCGGCACGCTTGCGCTCGGTAATATCCTGCATGTTAAGAATAATACCGTTGATGGCAGGGTCGGAGATAAGGTTGCGGCCTGTAACCTCGAGGTAAATTTTGTCACCATTCTTCTTCATGAAGGTGTACTGAATGGTATAGCTTTGCTGAGGATTATACAGTAGGTTCTGAAAGAGTTCGTCGAGATGTTCTTCTCCCTTTTTGGTAAGGCGTTGCTTGTCCATACCGTCAATCATTTCCTCGGGGGTAAAGCCCAAGATTGATGTTACGGATGGGCTGATATAGGAAAGCGCCAAATCCTTGTTGTAGATAGAGATAACCTCTGAGGCATTTTCGAGCAGCGAGTGAAGCTTCTTTTGCACGTTTTCTACCTCGTTGATTTGCATTTCGAGGCGAGTATTCGTATTCTCGAGTTCCTCTTGGGTTGCCATCATTTCTTCTGCATTTTGACGCAACTCTTCCTCGTTTTCGCGCAGCTCTTCGGTCATTTGCTGCGACTCGAGAAGCAACCTTTCGGTGCGCTCGTTTACGCTGATGTTGAATATGGTACGGGCAATAATCTCTGCAAGATCCTTGAAAAAGCGAATCGTAAGCGGCGGTATCTCAGATATCGATGCAAACTCTAATATCCCATAAAGTTTCTCATCGGTAATAAGAGGAATGATGATTAGCTCTTGTGGCTTCTGATCGCCAAGAATACCAGAGGTTATGGTAAAGTAATCATCAGGTATCTCTGTTCTATAAATAATATCCTTTTCGTAGGCGCACTGACCAATAAGTCCTTCGCCAATTCTAAATTCTTGGTTGACGTACTTACGGCGGTTGTATGCGTATGAAGCTAGATTTACGATAGCTTTACGTTCTTCGTCGTAGAAGTAGAAGGACCCTTGTACAACCTTTGAGTACTTTACAAGGCAGACAAGTACCTCGTACGCCAGTACGTCGAGCTTATTATGGATACGTAGGATGTTTGAAATGGCCTCTTTCCCTTCCGCAATCCAAGCCTCTTCGGCTTCCTTGTTGTTATTCTTAAGGAGGTTGTCGCGCATTAGAATCAGCGACTTCGCAAGAACATCCTTTTCGTTGCTTTCGATATCAATGGCAAAGTTCCCTTCTCCAATTTGCTTGGCAAAGATGGCGTTTCGGTTAATTGTATCCTTCTTTTCTGTTAGCTCATCCTCCAGTTCTGAAATCTTTTCCTTATGCTCTTTCAAAAAAAGAAGAATAGCACTGGCAAAAATAAAGGGAACAAGATCGAGAAGCCAAATGACGGGTATCTCGCTGTGAATCTTTGCTATGGATGCAAATGTTGTGGGGTAACTTTTGCTAGCAATTGCTAGCATCCACGCAACCAACGGAAAAAACATAAGCGCAGTGGAGTAAGTCGCAAAGCGCTTCTTGTTCCTTGTTATTACTAGTATTTTTGAATTCTCCTCCATTACTATGCAAGTTGTTTTTGGGAAAGCTTTTCTCCAATAGTTTCGCAAAAGATTCCGATGATCTCAAGTTTTTGGGTTGTAGGCTTTGCAAGGAAAGCAAGCTCTAGTAGGGCAACAGTCTTCTTGTTGTGCACTATTGGGTATAGCGAAAGGGCACGTGGGCTAGATTTTCCTAATCCCGAAACGACAGTGACATAGTTTTCGGGTATTGATTCCAGCAGTACTGGTTGCTGATCTTTTGCTGCTTGACCGTTTATGCCTTCGCCAATTTTGAAGCCGTCGAGTTCTCGCTCGGAGTAGTATGCGTACTTCGATGTGGGCTTAAAGTAACCCTTATTTTGCTTATCAGCTACGTAAAAGAGCCCATGAGCAAATGATACTTCTTTAGCTAGCTTCATGAGGATTTCCTCCGATACTGCTTCTATGCCTGCTTCAAGATTTAGCGTTTGCACGATTCTTTGGGCGATTTCTTTGGTCGATGCTGCACTAGACTCTTTCGCTGTTTTTGTTTCAACCTGCTTTACGCTAGCATTAAGAGAATTGCTAAGGGTTTCGATTCTCTCGGAGAGCTTTTTGATCTGATCTTTTTGAAATTGAAATCGTGCAAAAAGGATGATGCCGGATAGAAGCGACAATGCCAAACATATATATCCATACCAAGGGGTAGTTCCCTCGATCAAGGCGTTTTGGATAAAGGCAAAAGCAGCGAATCCAAATAGCAACAATCCAGCCACAAGTATATTTGCCGCAATTTTCATAGTTATCTATTTATACTTCAGCAAAAGCTGAATTATTTGGTTTGTACTAAGTACCATATCTGCCTTGGTAAGTTTGAGCGACGCTTCCGTCATCGTGCTTACCTGACATTCTTTTGGATCTTGAACAACGCAGGTTCCTCCAAAATCTTTTATGCGCTTTAGTCCGTAGGCCCCATCTTTGTTTGCACCCGAGAGAATAATGCCCAAAAGCTTATTTCTGTAGGTTTGCGCAGCGCTGATAAACGACAAGTCTATCGATGGACGTGAGTGGTTAACTGGCTCTTCCGTCGATAGAGCAATTCTATTGCCTAGGTCGATATACATGTGATAGTTGGCAGGAGCCAGATATGCTCTTCCTGGCTTTATAGCCTCCTTATCCTCAGGCTCTATAATAGGTATCCCCGACTTTATGGAGAGCGCCTCTACGAAGCCCGACCGTACATGTTTTAGCCTGTGCAGGCAAAGAATAATGGGTAGGGGGTAGTTTGCAGGTAGAGCATGAAGAATCTTCGTTATTACCTGAAAGCTTCCAGCCGATCCGCCAATTATTATTGCTTTATACATAGGCTATCCATTTTTCTTTTTATAAACCTTTTCTGAACTGTTCAAGTTGATAAAGCTGCTTCCACAACCAAGATGCTCTAGGTTCTCTTTTATACCAATAGCCAAAAATCCACCTGTATTTAGGTTGTCTCTTAGGTTGCTGATAACCTTCTCTTCTTGGCTAATATTCATATATATAAGCTGATTCCTGAAGAGTATAAGGTTACACCCCGGAACCGAGCTATCAAAATTAGCATTTTGTCTTACAAATACTACATCTCGAATCAACTCTGTTTTAAATAATAGAGAGCCGTCTGCTGCGGGCTTAAAGTAGTTCCCGAATATGGTTTTTCCTTGAAAGCGTTGGTAGTTTGCCTCGTTCATTTCCATCTTTTTAGGGTCAACCTTCCCTTCTTTGATGTTTTTTGTTACAAGTTCTGAGTAGGTTGAGGCAAAAATTTTTGTTCGGCTAAGGAGTTCCATTTCTTTTAAGGTAATAGCAAGCGAGTATAGCTCCTCTCCGCTATCCCACGATGGGATCCATATCTTGATTGGCGATATGCTTTTGGAGAGCTCGGGTAGAATGGTTTCTTTGAGGTATCTCCATAGCGATGGATCTCGGAACATCTCTGTTGTTGATGGAACAAAATCGGCTAGAAACTGGTTAAAGTAAGATTTGTCCAGATCTAGTTTTCGCATTATAGCTTCGGTATCTCGTATCCCGTGGAGTTGAAGTATGTGCTCCAATCTTCGCTTTAGAAATGTTATAGAGTAGTCCCTAAAGTCATGCTCGTGCTTTTCGAGTATGAGCTTAAAAACGTTGCGAGTTTCAACTATACCTATTTCTGCTGCCATAGCATTTGCTTATTTCTTTGTGTAGAATGATCCATTCTTTTCGAACCGGGGAGCCCAAGGTCCAAGAATTGCTTCGTGTGCACCAAGAATTAGGCATCCTTTTGGGTAAAGGTTCTGATGGAATAGGTTAAACACGTTGTTCTGCAGCTTATTGTTGAAGTAAATAATTACATTCCTACAGAATACAATGTCGAACTTGGCGTAAACAAAGGTTCCGTCCTTTACCAAATCATGCTTCCTAAAAAAGGGGATCTCGGTATACTCCTTTTTTATGGAAAGAATATCTTTAGCCTTATCTATTACGAAATACTTTTCGTAGGAAACATCGTAAACCTCGTCGTAGTTAAAAGGGTTGTGCTTCATAACCTGATCGAAGTTGTCGAGGTAGCTTATATTGAAGCGATACTTGTACTGTCCTTTACGGGCAACATCAAGCACATCATTGTTGATGTCGGTTGCTACAATTTTTGCTTTGTCAAGCAGGCCCATCTCGTTTAGCAAGATGATCATCGAGTAAACTTCTTGACCGGTAGAGCATCCTGCGTGCCAAATGTTTATTGTTTTATTTGCTTTAAAACGGGGTAGTATGCGATGCCTTAGGGTTTGCCACATTTGTGGGTCGCGGAAAAGTTCTGTGGTATTTACGGTAATATCCTTTAGAACCTTTTCGGCGAAAAGCCTGTCTTGCTTGATGTTCCCAATAAAGGTGCCAAAGGGGAGCCTAGAGTCATCTAGGACCTTCTGTAGCCTTCTCTTCAGCGATTTATCAGAATAATCGCTGAGGTCGTATCCTCCACTATCCCTTAAAGTCCTTATGAAACATCCTAGTTCTTCGTCTGTTACATTCATAGCTTCATCCTATTCCAAACAGCCATTAGAGGCGATTGCTACCCCTTCATTATCCGAGATAAAAGTAGCTATTAGTTTTTTAAATCAAACTAGCTCGCTGTAATTTAAGAGTTTTGTTAGCTTACGGTAAGCTTTTCTTTACGCGTCTTTTATGGTCGGTAATGGTTGTCTTTTGATTCAAAATTAAGGTTGCTTGAGTACAAATGTGGCCCGCACCGGCTGATGGTCGGAGTAGGTAAATCCATCGCGTAGTACTCGTACGCTTAGGGTTTCGATGTTGGGCGAAAGTAAGAAGAAATCTATCGTTGTTGTCATGGTTTTTCCTTGTTGGTAGGGCTTGTTTAGGAAACGGTTCGAATCGGTTCCTTTATCCCATGCAAGATGCCATCCTTTTGGAAAGTAGCCTTCGGGGATTTGGCCAGGTGTGAAATGTTTTAAGGCTTCCTTATCTACGTTTTTCTGGAGGTAACCTGTTGGATTTTGGTTCCAGTCACCACCTACGATAATCCAATTGCCTTTTTGGTACTCTTTAAGAACAAAGCCGCGAAGCAAGTCCATCTCCATTTTTCGGAGGCTACCGTTATCGTAAGCCGAGTTGTGGGTGTTTACAATAACCAACTCTTTCCCTGATTTTGTGCTGATTCGGCTCTCCATGAAGCATCGTTTAGGCATAAAGAGCCCTTCGGGCCATGGATGCCTATCGGGGTAGCTATGTCTTGCTACCTGTTGGGGGTTTGTTTGGGTTAGCGTTAAGATTCCGGAGTTTACCCTACCTAGTGGGCTTGATATTGGAGCAGGAATGAGATCGGCAACGTAATTGGCTGCAAAGTAGTGCTGGTAGTCGGGCATGTTGGCTTTCATTTCTTCCACTTGGTTGATGTTGTAGCTACGCTTCGAATTAATGTCAATCTCCTGAAGAAGGATGCAATCGGCATCGTTATTTGCGGTAAGGGTTCTTACAATCTCTTTAAGGTTGCTAAGGGTAATGGGCTTGCTGGTACGCATCCTTGTTCCTCCATCGTAAAAGAAGTCCATGTCCTTTCCTAATCCGCAGTAGCCAATGTTCCATGTGAGAATGGTGATGGTATCCTTGTCGAAGGTGCTTTGCGAGCTGCTGCTAAAAATAACCTCCTTGGGCTTATAGGTGGGCAATGTTTTTTCCGAGTAGTATAAAAACGAACCAAAAAGCAGTAATGTTACTGCTACAATAAGTAGTATGTACTTGAAAATCTTCATAAAGCCAGTAGTGCGTGTGCCAGAATTCCCTTTTTGTTAAATAAACTCATTTTAGTTTGTAAAATCAAAAGATAAAAAGTTAAAAAAATGGCGCTGTAAAAACATTCTGCTATATTTGATAGAATGCTACTTAACCTGATTATATCTAAATAGATGAAAATAGGGATTGTTAATATTCCTGGAATGGATGTGAGCCTTGTTCAGATTTTAAGAGAACATTTTCATAATAGCGCAGAAATAGTTGATTTAGGCAATACGGAGCAATGGAAATACGACCTAGTTATGGTTCCGCCAAGCACGCTCTACAGCGATAGCGAAGAGCTAAAGCGAAGAATAGAACAGAGTTCGCTATATACTAGCCTTTCGGAGTACTCTGATCAGGGTGGTTTTATTGTTGGGATTCAAAGCGGCTTTCAGATTCTTTGTGCGGCAGGATTGCTCGAGGGGGGATTTGTGCGTACTTCTCGTACCAGTTTGGTGAATGCTATGGTAGACGTAAAGTCTGAATTTAAGCGGTCGCCGCTAACCTATTTGGTCGATTTCGATAAGCCGCTTCGGCTGTACCTGTCGCATGCGCTCGGCTACTACCGTCTTAGTGACGAGTCAGTTCGTAGGCTTCAGCAGAAGGGGCAGATACTATTACGCTACTGCGACGAGCGCGGCTATGTGTCGAAAGAGAGCAATCCTGATGGATCGACCAGCAGCATTGCCGCGATTTGTAATGCGCAGCGAAATGTTTTTGGCATTACCCCTAATCCTGCTGTAAAGAGCTTCTTTCAGCACCATCTCGATGGCCTTGAGCTGATGGACTCCTTTTTTAAGATGATTACCCGCTAGATGTGTGGGCTGTGGTGGTGAGGTTGTTTCCGGAAGTGGAATTTATGCCTAATCCATCGTGGTACGATTAGTGCTCCTATGATTAGGTAAGGGTAGTAGCTAATCAGCCTCCAGATGAAGGCAAAGGCTACCGAAAGCCCCTTCTGCAAGTCGGCTGCAACGGGTATCAGATCGCCCAAAAATACGGTAAAGAGGTACTCGGCAAAGCCGCTACCGCCCGGAGTTGGCGTTACCAGCATCATGATCCACATTACCATTTGGCGTGCGAAGATGAGCAGCTGGTCGTGCATGGTGAAGAATGCTAGAAGTAGGGCGTTAACTACCAGATAGCGCGATGTCCACGAAAAGCAGGTTGCCCCAAATGTCTTTATCCAAAACGAAGCCGGGCGCGAGCGTAGGTTCTTGCTCGACATTACGATCTCGCTGGCAACCTTTGTCATGCTATACCTCCACTTTCGAAGATAGCGGATGCTAAATATGTTTACGATAAGCCACTTTAGCCCCTTAGGATTGTAAAATAGGCCGTAGCTGAGCACGAGCGTATAGGCGAGCTTTATGAAGTACCCAACTAGGGCAATGGTGTATAAGCTCTGGACCAAACTCGAAGAGCCTTGCACGTTGAAAAGCTCCATCCTTCCAAATATAAGAAAGACAATAGGTGCTGCAACAAGGAAGTAGAGCTCGTCGAGGAAGGAGGTGGCCATTACGATGGCGCTGCTCTTACCAATGGACAGTCCCTCCTTATGAACGAAAAGTATGGCGATGCTGGTACCCCCTACGGCCGAAGGGGTAACCGCCGAAGTAAACTCCCAGAGCATGACAATCCGAAACGCCTGACGCCAGCTAATGTGGTTGTCGGCTAGTAGGCGAATTCGAATCATGTAGCCGATATCCCGAAAGGCCATAAGAACGAGCGCTAAGGTTAGCCAAAAGGCAGAGCTTGCTGTGAAGGATATGGCGGCAAAGGCTTTGGGGTTAAACTCTGCATAAACCATGTAGCCAATTACGCCGAATCCTATTATGATGGGGTAAATTATATTCGAAGTCTTAACTTTGCCAACCACATTTTTTTTAATCTCTTGGCTCATCTGTCTGTTGAATTTTTCCAAATGTAGGGAAATTCGGTGAAACCGGAGGTTCTTTTTTAACTAAGAATGGAAGATGTTGAACGGAAGGTCTGTTAAGTTTTGGGCAGTTACTGCAATTGTGGGGGCTAACCTAATATGGGGGGTCAACTACGTTGTGTCGAAGATGGTGGTAAAGGTGTACATCGATCCGGTTACGCTAACCATGTACCGCATTCTTGTTGCGGCTGCGCTGATGTGGCTGGTGTCGCTTTTCTACCAGTCGGAAAGGGTGGAGAAGCGCGATCTGCTTCGGCTCTTTTTGGCGGCTCTTTTTGGCGTAACCTTAAACCAATCGTTGTTTATCCACGGAATTGCCCGAACAACCCCGATTGATGCCGCCATTATCGTAACCCTTGGCCCAATACTGGTGCTGCTGCTCTCCTCGCTTCTGCTGAACGATCGGATTACGGCATCGAAGGTTGTGGGGATCGTTATTGGAGCGGCAGGGGCCATATCGCTGGTAACCTACAGCGGAACGGCAAGCTTTGGAAGGGAGCATCTGCTCGGAAATATCATGATACTAGGCAACGCAACGTTCTATGCGCTGTACCTGGTTACGGTTAAGCCCCTCATGTCGAAGTACACCTCGCTAACGGTTATCAAGTGGGTCTTCCTTTTTGGTACGGTGCAGATGCTGCCCATCGGACTTAAGCCCATGCTGGAGTACAACCTATTCGCCCAACCGTTCAACGCCATTGTCGATATCGCCTTTATTGTGGTTGGTGCTACCTTTTTGGCCTACCTGTTTACCTCCTTTGCCCTTACCCATATTAAGGCCACCACGGTTAGCATCTTTGCCTACACGCAGCCGGCTATAGCCGCCGTTTTCGCCCTCTTTCTTGGGGTTGACTCGCTGGGCTGGGTAAAGGTCGTATCCATGCTTCTCGTTTGCCTTGGGGTGTACATCGCCAGCCGTCCTACCATTGCTAATCCTATTGCGTTATTTGCCAAGAAGCCTTAACTTGAGCAGAAAAAACGCGTGCTATGGATTTTATTGATGTTGCCCAAAAGCGTACGAGCGTTCGCTCGTATACCGACGAAGGGATTGCTAGGGATACCCTTCGCGAAATATGCCGCATTGGCGGGCTTGCCCCAAGTGTCAATAACTTTCAGCCTTGGCGATTTGTGGCCATGACCAGCAGGGAGAAAATGTCGGAGATTGCCGCTGTTGTGGCCCAAAAGATAGAGGCGCTACCCGAAAAGAACTGCGAGGTGGGCGAGCAGATCAAGAAGCAGGTGGAGTACTTCTCGACCTTCTTTGAGAAAGCCCCTGCCGTTATCTTCGTATTTTCGTCGCCCTACGAGTCGGTGCTCGAGCAGGGCGTTACCCTTACGCACGACGAGGTAAACCGCATGCGAGCCTATCCCGACATGCAGAGCATCGGCGCCTGCGTACAAAATATGCTTCTAGCGGCGGTAAACATGGGGTTGGGCGCCTGTTGGATGTCGTCGCCGCTAATTGCCAAGCAGGAAATCGCAAAAATGCTCAATGTCGACTCTAATTGCGAACTGGTTGCTATGGTGGTGGTTGGGTACGCCAGCCACGATTTCCCTCCAAAGCAGAAGAAGGAAATTGACACTATTTTTGAATTTGTCTCCTGATGAAATTTGCAGATACCGATTTTATAGCTACTTTTGCATCGTCTTAGAAAAACAACGGCACTCTAAGACGATACGCGGAAATAGCTCAGTTGGTAGAGCACAACCTTGCCAAGGTTGGGGTCGCGAGTTCGAGTCTCGTTTTCCGCTCTAAGGACTACCGAAAGGTGGTCCTTTTTTTGTTGGTGCCGTTTTGCTGCTGCTTGACCTGCTGCGGTCGCTTTCCGTTCCTTTGCTTTGGCTGCCGTTGCTGATGCGCCTTCGGCCACTTTTGGTATGGCTTCTGCCATTGCTGATGTAGCTTCGGCCATTACCGATATGATTTCTGCCATTTCTTATTTTGTTTCGGCCGCTTCTGATATAGTTTCTGTCATTACTGTTGTGGATTCGGCCATTTCCTTCTTCGTTTCTGCCGCTTCTGAATTCTCTTCGACCACTTCTGAAATGATTTCGGCCATGACCTATATTGCTTCGGCCATTGCTGAAATGGCTTCGGCCGCTGCTTACTCGTCGGCAGCGGCTGCTTTTTCGTTGGCGACGGTGGCTGAAGGGGCGCCGTCGATCAGCGTGGGGGCGATGGAGGCGCCATGGCTGCTGGCCTGCGGGTTGGGAGCGGCGGCTTCTGGCTTGGTGGGCGATGCGGATGGCTCCTTCTTCTTGGAGCGGCGCATGTACCCCTGTGCCTTTAGCGCTTTGGCGAAGCTGAAGTGCTCCTTCATGGTTTGGTTGCCGGCAAAGTAGGTGGCTACAAGCTTGCACACGGCGGTTACCTCGTCGTAGAGGGCGTTGAGCTCGGCGATGTTACCGGCGTTTAGGATTTTGCGGTTTGTCTTCAGCGACTCCTGGCGGTCGTTGGCCTCGATGAGCTGCTGGGCCAGCTGCAGCAGCGCGTCGATGGCGGCGGGGTTGGCGCCTACCTCAAGCAGCTCGGCCTTTACGGCTGGGGTGAGGTTGGCCCGTAGGGTGGCCAGCAGCTGGACGTACTGGCTCTGGCTGATGTTCTTTTTGGGCAGCTTGTCGTAGCCGAGCTCGGTAAGGAGGACGCTTCTGCGGGTGGGGCTGCTGCGGAAGCCTACCTCGATTTCGGCCTTCAGGTCCATGATGCCGCGGTGCGCGGTGGCGATGATGCCCTTAACCTTTGCGGTGGCCTCCTGCTGGTAGGCGAGGATGTCTACGCCCATATTCTTGCTGAAGGCTTCGTTGATTTTGGCCTTTAGGTTTGGGAAGAAGGGGTCGGCCCATTGTGGGCGGCGTTCGGCAAGGAGCTGCGCTTTCTCTATACCGCGATCGGCAATCAGGTAGGCGGCCATCAGCATTTGGGAGTCGGTTCCTCGGTACTTGCGCTTTGTCATGGTTAAGCAGTTGGGTTAGTATATTTTTAGGTCATCTGAAAATATGAAAAAGATGGGTTGGTTGGTGCGCTGATGGGGGGAAATTTTTTCGTTGGCTGGCTGCCGAGGGGGCGTAGGTCTGCGCTTTGCTTTTTTGCTACATTTGATTGCGGTCTAAAGACCGCTACTTAGCAAAGGCGAAGTTACAAACTTCGCCTAGCCTCGAGCGCTGATATAGACTACGGCGAACGGGGGTTGGTTGGTGCGCTGATGGGGGAAATATTTTTTTGTTGGCCGAAAGAAAAGGGATTCGCTTTAGTACTCGCATCCACTTTTAACGGAAAGAAAATTTGGGAGCGCTAGCCATCGATTCAAAAATATTTATACATTTGCCCCTACACCATGCGAAAGTAGCTCAGTCGGTAGAGCATCAGCTTCCCAAGCTGAGGGTCGCGGGTTCGAGCCCCGTTTTTCGCTCTTAACGAAGTTAGCCACGTGTACGTCCGAAAGACGTATGGGTGGCTTTTTTATTTTTACTGATGTTTAGAATCATGGGAGGTGAAAAGATGCATACGCTAGATGTTGACTTTGGAAGTGATCTGAGGATGACTTTCAACCTTACCGATTGGGAAATGAACCGGCTTAACGAGCTTCAGAATCAGGGCTTGGCTTTACAGCAGGCTTTAGGGCAGGTTAAGAACGAGCTGAGGTCGCTGGGGCTTGAGCGCCATGAGGCCCAATAGCCGTCGTCGATAAACAAACTGCTACACCTAATTAATATTGGTAAACCCCGCCAGGAGTGTCTCCGGTGGGGTTTGCTGTTTTAGCCTCGGCTTCGCTCGGCTACCGGTATCGGCTCCGCTCGGCTACCGGTATAGGCTTTGCTCGGTTGCCGAGTTTCGGTTTTGCTTAGCTTGGTCGCCGAGCGGAGTCGAGGCGCCAGGTGGGAGGGCAATGAACTTTGACTAAACGTTATGGATATTCTTTAATTTCTTTAATCTTACAAACGCTTCCGTCTATTTCCGTTTAGCTTCTTATTCTGAGAGAGCTGTTGTACTAGCCGGCTTGCCCAGCCTTTCATGCCTACAGATGGGGGCTCTGCCAAGATGGTTTCGAGCACGGCAACGAATTCGGGGATAAGCTCGGGGTACTTGTCGCAGTATTTGGCAACCATGCTCATGGCGTACATCCTTAGCCCTACAGGGACGAGGTTGGAGGTTACCGTTTCGAAGCAGCTGTCGAGCAGCACCCCCGATGGCTCGTCGGGTAGGGGGTGAAGAATCAGAATCTTTAATAGCTCGCGCTTGATGCTGAGGTTCTTGGTGGTGGTGACGATGTCGGCTATCTCTGCGAGATAGGGGATAAGCAGCTGGCTATTCTTTTCGTTGATATGCGCCAGCGCCCAAGCGGCTCGCCAGGCGTTTGGGATGGACGAGTTGGCGAGAGCCCACACCTCGTTGATCCTCTCGGGATGCTGGCACACCACCTCGGTAATAGCCTGCATCTCTACTTTGCTGCAGGTGCGGCATAGAACCTCCTCGAATGATAGGTCGTTAAGCATTGGCAACGTTCACGGGTTGAATATCAGTAAAACTTCTAGTACTCCCTTCCGGCAACCTCGCTGCGGAATACCTCTACGCACCCCCTGTCCTGTAGGGTGATGTAGCAGGTCTTTCCATCCTTACCGCCAAAGGCGATGTTGGAGGGTAGCTTACCCTTCATGGTTACCTCTCGGATAAGCTCGCCTTTTGGAGAAAGGATTACAACGGTTCCCTTACCGTGGCGCGTAACGTAGAGGTTTCCCTTTACGTCGCAGCGCATGCCGTCCATTCCAAAGTCGTCGAAGGTGTAGAAGAGCGTTTTGTTGCTGATGTTGCCCTGCTTGTCTATGTTGTATCGCCAAATGCGGCGCTGGATGGATTCGTTAACGTAGAGATACTTGTTGCCGGGGCTTACCTCTACGCCGTTGGTGGTGCCCATGTTGGCCTCAAGGAGCGTTACCTCTCCTTTGGGCGAAATGCGCCAGAGGTTGCCGGTGTTATCCTTCCAGTTGGGGTCGCTGGCGAATAGGATACCGCTGGAGGTTATGGCCACATCGTTGGGCTGATTCATCTTTGGCTCGTGGGCGAATACCTTCACCTCCTTGCTTCCCCTTTGTATGGTGAGGATGTTGTGCCCGGTGTAGTCGGCAATAAACATATCGCCCTTGCGGTTGAAGCGGATACCGTTTCCGGTGCTCCCTTCGGGGAGGTTGACAAAGAGCGATGGGGTACCCTGCTTGTCAATTTGCCCAATAGTTCCCTTGCGCTCGAAGTTTACGAGGTAGAGAATTCCATCGGGCCCTTGAGCAGGGCCTTCTATGCTTTTGGAGAAAACCATTTCGGCCGTTAGGTCTTTAGGCTGATAGGGGCTTTCACTTTTTTGTGCAATTGCCGTTGTTGAGGTTAGCAGTGCTGCTAGTAGTAGTATTTTTTGCATGGTTGCGATTATTTGCTGGCATCAAATATAGCATGATGATGCTCTCTTTGCTGCTTTTGTCTGATGTTTTGTCCAAATTGACCTTTGTGCGTATCCTTTGCCGTCAATTTTATACTTTTAGGGGCTTTATAAAATAATGATAGATGAGAGCAGTAGTTCAACGGGTAGCAAAGGCTTCGGTTACCATCGATGGCGAGGTTAAATCTTCGATAGGCGAGGGGCTGCTTATCCTAGTTGGGATAGAGGATGCCGATACTCCGGAGGATATCGAGTGGCTAAGCGGAAAAATCGTTCGAATGCGCATCTTTGAGGATGAGCAAGGCGTGATGAACCGTTCGGTGGCTGAGGTAGGTGGCGACATCATTGTTGTTAGCCAGTTTACGCTGCACGCCTCCACCAAGAAGGGGAATCGGCCATCGTACATCAAGGCTTCTAAGCTCGATTTTGCCATACCTATGTACAACCAGTTTGTAGCCCAAGTGGAGCGCGATTTAGGTAAGCCTGTGGGCACGGGAATCTTTGGCGCCGACATGAAGGTGGAGCTGCTCAACGATGGCCCTGTAACCATTGTTATTGATACTAAAAACAGAGAGTGATGACCATAGAGGAGGCTCAAGCCCGCATCGATGCGTGGATTAAGGAGTACGGCGTGCGCTACTTTAACGAGATGACCAACCTTGCCATTCTAATGGAGGAAGTGGGCGAGGTGGCGCGGATAATGGCTAGGCGCTATGGCGAGCAGTCGGAGAAGGAGAGCGACAAGGGCAAGCGCCTTGACGACGAGCTGGCCGATGTGCTGTTTGTGCTGATGTGCATTGCCAACCAAACTGGCATAGATCTTACCCAGGCGCTAGAAAAAAATCTGGAGAAGAAGACGCTGCGCGATGCCAATCGGCATAAGGAGAACCCGAAGCTGTAGTTCTACTGAAGCCTCCAGTTGATTGGTTCTTTGCCTTGTGCTTTCAGCAGCTCGTTGGCCTTCGAGAAGTGCTTGCAACCAAAGAACCCTCGCGATGCGGAAAGGGGTGAGGGATGCACCGACTTTAGGATGTGGTGCTTTGATGTATCGATAATGGCGCTCTTGGCTTGCGCATAGTTACCCCAAAGCAGGAATACCACACCCGTAAGGTTGTCGGAAACGGCCTTTATGGCAGCATCGGTAAAGGTTTCCCATCCCTTCTTTTGGTGCGAACCGGCGGTATGAGCCCTTACCGTTAGCGTTGCGTTAAGAAGAAGAACACCTTGCTTTGCCCAAGCGGTTAGGTTGCCATGTTGAGGTCGTGGTAGACCTAAGTCTTCGTTCTGTTCTTTAAAGATGTTAACCAGCGAAGGAGGAGGCTGAACGCCTTCAGGAACCGAGAAGCAAAGTCCATGGGCCTGACCAGGACCGTGGTAGGGGTCTTGTCCAAGAATAACCACCTTAACTTCGTCGAAAGGTGTTGTGTCGAAAGCGTTGAAGATGAGTGGTCCGGGAGGGTAAACAACATGGTGCTTTTTCTCTTCCACCAAAAATGCTTTCAACGACATAAAGTAATCCTTTTCGAACTCAGCATTTAGTACATTGTACCAGCTCTCGTGGATAATTGGTTTCTTGGTAGCTTCCATTTTGCGTTGCGGTTTATGCAAAGTAAGGCTAAAATGATTTGATTGCCAAACGCGGATTACGACCGTGTGTGCATAAAACACCTTAAAAAGACCATCTTGTAACGGCAATCCGCTTTCTTGTTTATATCTTTGATACAAGATTTTTTGCTATGTCAACTAAAAAATATCTTATACTTATTGCGCTAGGCCTGATGCTGCTTGCTGGGCTTGGTGGTGCGTTTATTTACTACTACAAAAAGGAGAACCAGGCAACAAACATACTAACGGCTATTCCTACAGATGTTGTTGCGGTGGTAAGGGTTAATCATTTAGATGCATTTGCTGGAGGGAATAGCGATAAGAATCCTTTTACGGGTGCTGTTAATCCCTATGTCGATAAGGTTATAAAGCGGTTGGAGGGGAACTCTAAGTTTAGGGAGATGCTGGAGAATCCGATGCTCATCAGCTTTCACCCTATTGGCAAAAACAGGATTGAGCCGTTGGTGCTGCTTAACTCTAACGAGGAGTTGAGCAATAGGCAGATGAAAGAGCTACTCAGTTTTGCGAAGCTCAAGGTTAACGAAATTAGCTACAATAATCGGACGATATACACTTGTACATTCTCGAATGGCTACTCTTTGTACTTTATGCATGCAAAGGGCATAACATCCTTTAGTCCTTCGTTGGTTCTAATTGAATCGGCAGCACGTAAAATTGACGTGGAATCGGCTGTGTCTCCAGAACTTCAAAATGTATATAAGCTTACAAGCTCAACATCCGATGCTTCAATTGTTGTAAATATTAAGGCTATTGCTCCTTGGCTTAAGGCTAATGTTTTTTTAGATGGGCTGAACATGGCAGATGTAGCATCTCGTCTTTGCAGTTGGATGCTTATTGACTATACGCATAACGATAGTGAGGCTACCTTTAGTGGAATGCTTACTGTAGATGAGCAGAGCGAATATGGTAAGCAGATGGCGTTGGTGCATCCTCGTGAGCTTCTCTCTCCTTCGCTTCTAACTGAGAATACGGCATTTTGCCTTGAACGCTGTTTTGATGACTATCGAACCGAGATGAAGCATCTGTATCCGAACAATAGGGATAGCAGTAAGTGTGATCTTAAAAGACTGTTGCTAACCGTTAATCCTGAACGTGCTATTGTTCAGCATGTGAAAAGCGTACGAACAGACTCGTCTGGTTTTGTTGCTATTCTATATCCAAAGGATGCAGGAGTGTTGCTTCAGAATTTAAAGCAACTGCCTTGTTTGAGGCGTATTCAGGAGAGCCAGATCGTAAAGCTTGCTCTTGATTCAACAAATGCTAGTTTGCAAAAAATACTTGGAGCATCGTTTCAGATGGTAAAGCCATCCTATATACAGGTAAAGGATAGTAAGGTGGTAATGGCAGCATCTGAAAGTGCCATAAGAATGCTTAACTACGAATGCTCCATTGCTTCCTTGCGCAAGAATGCTAGCATTTGTGGGCTGTGGAAAAAGAAGGTAACCAATACGGGTGTCGCTGCTTTATACATTAATCCATCATCCTCAGAAAAATTTTTAAAGTCTATCTTTAAGGCTCTTGCGTTGGATTTCTTATCTAAAAAAAATATTGGGGCTTGGCATGGACTTGCTTTTACCGTGACCTCGAGTGGAGATAACTTGCTGCTATCCGGTTATATGGGGAGGGCGAGAATGAGTCCGAATACAACATCTGCGTATGCTTCTACAAAGCCTTTGGCGATGTGTACGGTTTTACAGAAGCAGGAGGGTGGAAGCTTACTTGTTGCTGTTAAGGCCGACAGTTTGGTAGCATTAGATGCTGGGCTGCATACTAAGTGGAGTAGGCGACTTCCAAGTAAGCCTGATACTATATTTAGCATAGCACAGCATGGACGTAATGTACTTTCGTTGGTTGTAGATAAAACGCTTACTTATATAAACGATAAGGGAGAGATTATTAGCCGATTTTCTTTTTCTAATAGGATAGAACGGTTATCCGACAAGGGGATCGGCGAAGGGGCCAATCTTACCTATATTGTTGATAATGGTAGGATCCTATACCTTGTAAATCCATTTGGTAAGGAGCAGCCTAAAAGGTTGGTTAAGCTGGCATTTATGCCGACTAAGATTGTGATGTTTACCTTCAGGAGCCAAAACTATATCGCTTTGTCTAGGGATAGTAGGACAGAGATACTGAATGCAAAGGGAGCCATTGTAAGGAGGCTTCCATTCGACCTACGTAATGGGCAGGTTATTGTCGCAGATCAAAAGATGGTGCTATTCTCTCCACAAAGGGTAGTGGCATTAAATGGCAAGCTACTTGCCCAGTCAGACAAACTGTCAGGTGTGTTTAAAGATTGCTATGGGGTAAAAGAAGGTATGGTCGGCGATCGTTACTTTATTTTATTGAAAAGTAGCTCTGGTATTAAGGTTCTTGCTAAGGATCTGAAGGTTGATAAAACAATGAAAGTTATAGGCGAAATGTCTAGACTACAAATTCTTGGTGGAGGGAGTCGTAGCCCCTTCTTATTGTTCGATAGCAGTAGCAATGTTTACCAGTTTAACGCTAAAGGTGAACTGTCTAGAGGCTTTCCATGTGGCATCGGAAAGTCTGAAATTGTTCTTGATGGAGTAGATGGAATGCTTTTTGCTATTGAGATAAAGGGTAACTTAATTGTAAGTACCCAAATATTAGCCGATGGTACTACGCTACTTTAGAGAAAGCAATTTTTAAGTAGGTTATTTTGTAGCAATGGTGCTATCTTTGGCGCGTAATTTTTTTGAAATGGAAGGATTTTTGACTTTTATTATTTTTCTGATTCTTGGATTCTATCTTCTTGGTTTTCTGGGGAAGTTAGCCCTAAAACTATACATAAAGCGAATGCAAAAACGTTTTGGAGGTTTTGAGAATGGCAACGGAGCCTTCTTCCATAACTTTACCTACGGTTTTGGCGGCAACAGGCAAACTTCGCAAGAGGAGAACCATCGCGAGGGTGATGTTACAATTACCAATTCAAACGCTAAGCAGGACAAGAAAATCAAAAGAGATACTGGCGACTACGTAGACTTTGAAGAGATAAAGTAAGGCTGCTACTTCATTTTTAGCCTGTTATGGTATTTTTTTACCATTTGTGCCATTTCTGAGGCAAATACGAATTTGTTCAATTCAGGATTGTCGCTATCAAGAATATCATCTTTAGAACCTTCCCACCATTTCTTGCCCTCATGAATGAACATTACTTTGTCTCCAATTTGCATCACCGAATTCATATCGTGGGTGTTAATAATGGTAGTGATGTCGTATTCTATGGTTAGCTCCTTTATCAGGTTGTCTATGATGCCTGCAGTGATGGGATCTAGGCCCGAGTTGGGTTCGTCGCAGAACAGGTACTTGGGGTTTAGCGCAATTGCTCGTGCAATAGCAACTCGCTTCTGCATACCTCCGCTTATTTGTGAGGGGTAAAGGTGGTTAACGTTTATCAGGTTCACCCTTCTGAGGCAAAAGTTTGCTCTATCAAGCTTCTCCTCTTCGCTCATATTGGTGAACATATTTAGCGGAAACAGCACATTTCCTTCTACGGTGGCAAAGTCGAATAGCGCTCCACCCTGAAATATCATACCAATCTTTTTACGCTCTTCGCTTCGCTGTTTGTTGGATAGCGCTGAAAAGTTGGTCTCGCTGTACATGATATCGCCAGAGGTAACCTCGTGTAGTCCTACCATGCATTTTAGCAGAACGGTTTTCCCAGATCCGCTCTGACCTATAATGAGGTTTGTCTTTCCTTTTTCAAAGGTTGTATCAATATTGCTCAGCACCTCACGGTCGTCAAAGGTTTTGCAGACGTTTATGCAGCGTATCATTTTAGCAGTAGTTGGGTAATGACTAGGTTGAAGAGTAAAACGAGGATGCTGCTTACAACAACAGCTTTGGTGCTGGCCTTTCCAACTTCTAGAGAGCCTCCTTTTACGTGGTATCCGTGAAAAGCAGCCACGGAAGTTATGATGAAGGCAAAAATAACGCTTTTAACGAGGCTGTAGGTTACGTAGAAAGGAATGAAGCCCCATTGTATCCCTTTGATGTATTCCATGGTGGTAATTACCCCTGTAAACTCGCCCACGAGCCATCCTCCAAAGATGCCGATTACCATGCTAAGGATTGTTAGAACGGGGAAGAAGAACATCGCGCCAATAATCTTTGGCATGACAAGAAATCCAGCAGAATTTACCCCCATTATTTCGAGCGCATCAATTTGTTCGGTTATGCGCATGGTTCCTATTTCAG
Organism: Acetobacteroides hydrogenigenes; assembly: GCF_004340205.1. Lineage (NCBI taxonomy): Bacteria > Pseudomonadati > Bacteroidota > Bacteroidia > Bacteroidales > Rikenellaceae > Acetobacteroides > Acetobacteroides hydrogenigenes. The sequence continues at coordinate 6,047 of NZ_SLWB01000020.1, read as the reverse complement.
AAGAAATATTGGAGCCTACTTTCCCTGCTAGAATAAGGGCAACAATTGTGGAGCTAAACTCTAGGAGTATGGAGTCTCGTGCAGCAACCCCGATGATATAGGTCGGAAGTAGGGGGCTAGTGGTATTATAAGCCGTTTGTAGGGTTATTACCGCCCCCATGAAAACGGATATAATAAGTACAATGCCGATTGAATTTATCCCCAACTTCTCTATCTCGATGATGGTTCTGCTATAGTAAATGCTCCATTTCTCGGGTTTCGAGAAAACTCGGTGGATAAAGAGGGTGTATTTGCCTATTGATGCAAAAAAGTTCATTACTACGCTTTATATGTGCAAAAGTACGGAAGATTGATGGCTTAACCAATTTTATATTTGGAAGATATTATTAGTACCTTTGCTTCTGCAACATAAAAAATGATGTAATGGCTTCAAATCGTTACTGTATTATAATGGCAGGTGGTATTGGTAGCCGCTTTTGGCCGTTGAGCAATACTTCGACTCCGAAACAGTTTCTTGACCTTTTGGGTGTTGGGAAAACTTTTCTTCAAAGTACTTTCGATCGCTTTAGTCGTATCATTCCTGTTGAGAACATCTTTGTTGTTACTAATGATATTTACAAAGAGCTTGTATTGGAGCAGCTTCCTATGCTTACTGAAAATCAGGTTTTGCTTGAGCCTCTCCGTAGGAAAACGGCACCTTGTATTGCGTATGCAAGCTATAAGCTCCTAAATATAGATCCGAATGCGAATATTGTGGTAACCCCAGCCGATCACCTGATCCTTAACGAGAGCGAGTTTCTTATGGCTGTCGAATCGGCATTTGTGTTTACCGAGAATCAGGATGTTCTAATGACGCTGGGCATTACGCCCAATCGTCCGGAAACGGGGTATGGTTACATTCAGATAAACCATAATGAGGCTGTTAAGGGGCATCCTTCTATCTTTAAGGTAAAGACGTTTACGGAAAAGCCCAATAGAGAGATTGCTAGAGTTTTTGTTGATAGCGGTGAGTTTGTCTGGAATTCGGGAATCTTTATATGGAGCCTCAAGTCGATCCTTAAAGCTTTTTCGACTCATCTTCCCGAAATAGATTCGTTGTTTAGAGATGGCGTTGGTATCTATAATTCGCCTCAGGAAAAAGACTTTATTGCTAAGGTGTATAGCCTATGCCGATCTGTTTCGATTGACTATGGTATAATGGAGAGCGCAAGCAATGTCTACGTTCATTGTGCCGACTTTGGATGGTCTGACGTTGGCACATGGAACTCTCTATTCAATAACTCGCCTAAGGATGAGGTAAATAATGTTAGGGTTGGTAATAAGATTCTTGCATACCGCTCTACAGGATGCATTATAGAGAATAAGACCGATCGTCCGATTATAGTTGAAGGATTAACAGATTACCTTGTTATCCAAACAGATGATGCGACAATGATTATTAATAAGCATAATGAGCACGAGATTAAGAATTATGCTTCTGATGTTGAGACGAACTTTAAACCTAAGTAATCGGTTATTGGTTGGCTTGGGATTAAAACATAAAAGGAGGCTTAGCCTCCTTTTATGTTTTTTATATATACCCTAGTATTCCCAAAGGTCTTGTTCCTTGTCCATAATCTCGTTGGTAATACGCTCTGCCTCGAGCATATTTGGAATTCCACCAACCGTATAGTCACTAATGCTCCTATCGTCGTAGGTGTTAGCCTTTTTGGTGATGTAAGATGAGAATTTTCGTTTTAGTAAAAGGTCGTCATAGGTATATTCTGGACCTATATTTTGTGGGTTAAATGCCATTGTACGGCCTAGTACCTTGCGAGCTTCTGGGTAGTATATCCAGAAGAGTTTAACCTTACTTAATTCGCTGTCATCTTCTGCATCCGTTTCCGCTTCTTCATCTCCTGTTTTGATCGTTTTATTAAAGACGCGGATTGGGCAGATTCCAAGTATGCGAACATCAAGTATTGAGCGACGCTTGTCTATAAACCATTCTTCAAGTACAAGAAGTTGCTTTACTTCGCTCCAACGCCATTCGGCCGGAATGGTTACCGTAGTGTCAGCACCAGAAAGAGATTGCCTTGTTTCTTTTTTCTCAACGGCTCCAAATTTTTCTGCTACTTCTTTGAACGATAGGGTATCGGTAAATTCGTCGTTTATGGGGCTGTAAGCTCGAATTGCACCGTGCTTAATGCTATCTACCAGTACCTGAACAAAGCTGTGCCTGTTACGCATTCGTACGGTTGGATAGTAAAGAGGATGGTTAAGTTTTTCTCTAAGGTCTATCATCCTCCATACTCTCCAAGAACTGTATATGTCAGCTTCTTGAACAGCATGAAAGTCAAGAGGTGTTCTTTCGTGCGAAATGTTTTTAGTGTATGGGCTTAAAGGCACAAGACTAGGCTTCTTGATTTCTTCATCTTGTGCAACAGCTACGTTGACACATAAAAAGCCAAATGCAAATAGAAATGCTGAAGTAAAAAGCTTCATTTTCATGGCTATCGAATTTTATATACTAAATCATTCAACTCTACGACTCTACCATCAGGGCCAACTGCTTTTATTTCAGAAATAAATACTCTTTGCCCTGATGTAACATTGGCAAGAATTGCTTTTTGGCTGCTGGTAAAGGCTGCGCTATTCGAGCTTTCGCTCTGATCGTATCCATCTCTACTTCGTCCTGTAATCACAAAAGAGCGGATTGTATACTTTAGATCGAAGTCGAAATCTTGTGGCATTTCTGCTCGTATGCCTAATGACGACATAAGAATAGATTTGCTTATGGTTTTTGAACTTGCACCGTCAAGGCGTGGAGTTGGAGGCGGCAGCTGCTTTACGCGGAATGATGAGGTTCCCATAAGCTTTTTGGTTGCGCCAATTTTTGCGAAAACCCTAACTTGACATTCACGTCCTGCACCTGGCTCTACCAGGAATACGCCTCCGGCTTTGCGGATAGAAGCGTTGGATATTTCTACCATAACGTTTTCGTTTGGTACACCAGATACGCTAAGTTCTACAGGATTCTCAATCCCTCTGTAAAGCACGTTCATCTTTGTTGGAGAAACGGTAAACATAGGTTGAATAACCTGATATTTATATTCCTTCTCGTATTTTTGAGGTGTTCCGTCTGGTCCTTTTACGATTACCTGGCATTTTAGAGTCTTTTCTCCAAGTGAATTGCCAATAGCCTCGTAGATACCCTTTCCTTCCTCTATCTTGCACGATGCTCCATTAACCGATATGGTTGGGAGCTGCGTTTTGTCGTATGCAGCAAGCATTACGCTAGCCTTAAACGTTTCACCCTTTAGTATTGTAGATGCTTCTGGCACTACCACAACGTCGAATGCGTTAACACGAACATCTTGTGCATCAATCTGCTTAAAGAAGTGGTCGAGAAGGAGTGCTTCGCAGTTGAGAACGTCAACCTGCATATTTGATAGCAAAGGTAGCGTCGAAATAAGCGGAACCCCTTCAAATCTGATAGATGCCCAAGTTCTTTTCTCACCATCTTTAGATAGAGGTGGGTCTTGAGTGTCAAGAATTCGATTTATGGTTTGTACAAGTACGGGGAAACGGTCTTTTTCTTCGATCAAGCCAAGAATTTCTGTTTTGAACTTCTCTATTTTCTTCTTTATCTCGTAAGCATCTCCGTTTTCATTAGGTCCTAACAGAATATTTGCAGGGACGCTGGTGTCACTTTTTGCCAAAACCTTATGGCCATCTACTCCAGTGCTCGATACCGCTTCTGCTGTTTCTCCGTCAGCTGTTTTTACTATTTTGACCTTTACCTCCTCTATGTACTTGCATAGTTCTAGCGCTTTTTCTTTTAAGATGGCGGACTTATCCATCCATTTCTTAGCCTTTGCTGGGTTATTTTTTTCAGCAGCAGCAATCAGGTTGTAGTAGTCTTCGTTTTTTGATCGAAAACTCTTTAGCGTTTGGTTTAGTCCGTTATCTACAAGGACAAAAGCTTCTAACACTTCGGCAGACACATTTAGCGCTAACATTGCTGTGAGCACCAAATACATCATCCCAATCATCTTCTGCCTTGGTGTCTGTTTACCTCCTGCCATGATTTATTCTAATTTTGGTAAGAGTTTAGTTGTTATGAACAGCGTGAATAGCTGTAAGCATATTACCATATACATCGTTCAACGAGTTGATGTTCGAGTTTAGGGCATGCATGCTTTGTCGGAATTTCTGTGTTTCCTCAACAGACAGGCGGATATCCTTAATCATTCCCTCTACACCTTGGTAAAGACTATTCGAATTCTTTAGATGCTTGTCTGTTTCTTGAATTTGTAGCTCGTATATAGAATTTAGTGTTGCCAAATTCTTATTTAGCGTTTCGATGTTCTTTTGTTGGTTTCCATTGCCAGTTTTTACGGCTTCTAGGTCGGCTAGAACCTGGCGGCTAACCTTTTCGAATGAAGAAGATAGAACATCTGCCGATTGGTAGATCTTCTCAGATAATTCTTTAGTGCTTGCTGATATGGTGCTTTCGATGGTATTTCCTGCTTTTTCGAAGTGGCTAGTCATTGAAGATGCACTTTCCTTTAGGCTTTGCGAGAGCGTATTTGTTGCCTGCTTAACACCTTCTACAAGAGCATCTCCTGCTTGGTTTACAGAACTAACACCATTAAGGAATGAGTTGCTGAGAGTGTCAACCGATTCTCCTAGTTTTTTGCTAGACGTTCCAATTTGTCCATTAAGCTCATCTACGCCTGCTGATGCTTTTTGAAGTTTGCCAGAAAAATCGTCAACAACTAGAGTAACGCCAGATATGTCTGCAATCTTTGAAGCGGCATTAGCAAGATCGCCGAGGCCCTTGTTGACCTTGTCGATAGAGCCTTGATCTATTGATATGTCAATATTGGGAATGTTTACCATGCTAGTTGCACCACCTGTGCTAACTTGGCTAGGAGTTTTAATCTCTTTTTCCTTCTTACGCTCTTCTCTAATTCTTTCTAGGCTTTCCTCATCTTTTATTGCAAGTTCAGGGAATACAAGTTTCCAGTCGTACTCTTCGTGTACTGGCTCAAATGCAGAAAAGAAGAAAATAACAGCCTCTGTACCCATTCCAATTACAAGCATAGGACCAGCACCCGGCCAGTGCATTAGCTTGAACAACGCTCCAACAATTACGGCACTAGCACCCCATCCATAGAGTTTTGCCATAAAATTCTTCCAACCCTCTGTTTGTACAAAGTCTAATTTCCCTTTCATAATTCCCAAGTTTAAAAATTACCCCCCATTAAAGAACGAACACAACGGAATCCAATATAAGAGCGTGCAGTGTCTTGATACTCATAAGTTCGAGCCGATGATTGAATGAAGTGCTGCACATCTTTCCAAGAGCCACCACGTATAACCTTGCGTTTCTTTGCAGGTTTGTCGTTGGGCTTAGCATTATACTGATAGCTAGGATTTAAATCGTGAGTTAGGGAGTAAGCGCTTTCGTCGTATGCATCACTTGTCCACTCTGCAACATTCCCAGCCATATCGTAAAGACCATAGTCGTTTGGTTCATACGAGGCTACTGCGACGGTTTTAACGCCTCCATCGTCAGAGTAGTTGCCTCTTAGTGGTTTGAAGTTGGCAATAAAGCATCCCTTTTGATTTCTGGTATAGTAGTTACCCCAAGGATACATGTTTAGATCGATTCCTCCGCGCGAAGCGTATTCCCATTCAGCCTCAGTGGGAAGACGGTATTCGTGAACTGGAGATTCTCCACGCTCGCTCAAGAAGTCGCGGAGGTAGTTTGTTCTCCAAACGCAGAAGGCGAACGCTTGTTTCCAAGTTACTCCAACAACTGGATAGTCGTCGTAGTTGGGCTGCCAAAAGTAGGTTGACGTTGTAGGATCATTGTACGAGTATGAGAAGTCGGCTGTCCAGCAAAGCGTGTCGGGATATACGTTTACGACATTGCGCATAATGAATGAGCCACGGTTGCGTATGTAAGGGGGACAGAACGAATTGTGAGAGGTTGATGTGGTGAAAATTGAGGCGAAAAAATTGAAGGTGTGAGAGTTATGTGGCATGTGGCAAAATGT
>NZ_SLWB01000019.1 GCF_004340205.1 Acetobacteroides hydrogenigenes | reverse complement strand
AGAGGGAGGGATTCGAACCCCCGGAGGTTTGACCCTCAACGGTTTTCAAGACCGCCGCAATCGACCACTCTGCCACCTCTCCGAGGACAAAAGTACACCCATTTTTCTTTTCTGCAAGAGGATTACAGGGTTGTATATTTTCTTTTTTTTACTAAGACTACAATTCCGTCGCAAAGATCAACATACGAAGGGCAACCCTATCTATTTTACCGTTAGGTGTAAGCGGGATTTTACCCACACGAACAACCTTTTTTGGGGTTTCGTAGGGCAACAGTATATCCTTGTAGTTAAGTATAAAATCGCCGTTACCTTCCACCACTAGCACTACCTTTTCGCCCAGCTGCCGATCGGGAAGCCAAGAGATCGCAAAGGGAACATTCGAGCAGCCGCTCAGCTTCGCCTCTACCACTTCTGGCGACACCTTCACTCCTCCTGTATTAATAACATTATCCAATCGGCCTAGTATCTTAAACGAACCATCAGGGGATATTTCGCCAATATCGTTTGTTTCCAACCGAGTGCTGGCAACAAGTGGCGCATCAATCACCAAGCATCCCTCTTCGTTAAGGCTTACAGCTACATTTGGCATCGGATAGTAGGCATGCTGTTTACCGCTGCCATTTAACCTCCGAAGGGCAACATGAGATACGGTCTCGGTCATACCGTAGGTGGAATAACAAGCAACGGTAAGGGGCTCTAGCATTTTCTTTAGGTCTGATGAGATAGGGCCACCTCCTATGATAAGCTTACCTATACGGTTAAGCGAAAACACAAGATGCCCCGACGATGCAAGATTAAAGACCTGCATTGGAACCATTGCGCAAAAGGTGTAGTCCTTGTCGATAGTTGGAGTTCCGCTTGGTTCCACAAGCGTCAAGTCTAGTCCGGCAACCATAGCACGCACCACCATCATCTTACCAGCAATGTACCCGGTAGACAGACAAAGCAAAGCGCTATCTCCCGTTTGTAGGCCTAGGGCGTTGCAGGTCATTCGGGCGCTGTTAACCATATGCTGCTTCAGCACCCTAATCTTTTTTGGCCTTCCGGTAGATCCCGATGTATAAACCTCCAGATACTCCTTATCGTCGAACCATTCGCCTATAAACGTCCAAAAAAGTCGAAGATACTCCTTTGGTGAACTTTCATTTTCAGATACCAGATCAAGGAGTTCCCCTCTACTGTATGTACTCCCGTTTAACGTTAACGTATAGTCCATAATATTTGATTTGCGATATGAGATGTGAGATTTGGAATTTGAAGTTACTAGTAGTTCCCTCACTACTCACTACTCACTACTCACTACTCACTACTCACTACTCACTACTCACTATCCCATTCAAGTTCCACACACCTCCATTTCGGTACATCAACTCTTGGCCATCGATGTACAAAGGGGAAACGAAGTTATTTGTAAAAAGCATCCCAGTTCCCAAGCCTTGCGGCATGGTAACGCCAAGCGATGCACACCACTGCGCAATAGCATTTAAGCCAACATTTGATTCTAGAGCCGAGGTAATCCACCAGCCGATGTTTCTCTCCGAGGCAAGATCAATCCACTCCTGCGATCCCATTAATCCACCGTGAAGGCTTGGCTTAAGAATAGTATAGTGGGGATTAATCTCGTCAAGCAAAAGCCGTTTTTGAGATGGGGTATTTACGCCAATCAACTCCTCGTCTAGGGCAATTGGAATTGGTGTTTTTCTTACCAAACAGGCCATTTCGGCAATCTGTCCGGCACGTATAGGCTGTTCTATAGAGTGAATGGTGTATTTAGCAAAGTCCGATAGTCGTGTAAGTGCATTTGCAGGCGTAAAGCCACCATTTGCATCCAGGCGTATCTCCAAATCGTCGGGAGCAAACCGCTGCCGTATCCGTTTAATCAGGTCTAGCTCCTCGTCAAAATCAATTGCCCCCACCTTTAGCTTAAGGCAGCGAAAACCTTTCTCAACCTTTTCGCCTATCTGCTGAAGCATGTACTCGTGAGTGCCCATCCAGATTAGCCCATTGATGGTTAACCCCTGTTCACCTCTTGAAAAAGGCGTATCCCATAGAATATGATTCGTAGAGTGTAAATCGCGAAGCGCCGTTTCAAAGCCAAAAAGGATAGAAGGATATTGCCGAAGTTCCTCTAGGTCGAAACCTCCATCACGTTCGATAATCCTGCAAAAATGGTCGATTCGCTCCTCGTAGTTGGGCAAATCGTCGCAGCTGAGATTAGGCAACGGAGCACACTCGCCTACTCCTACCCTACTGCCATCGCGCAAAACAATAAACCACGATTTACGAATATTGTACACCCCACGCGAAGTTCCGGCAGGGCGTGCAAACTGGAGCGTATATGGAACAACGGTTGCGTTCATCTTTTAGATATTAGATTTGAGATGTGAGATTTGGAATACTAGTAGTACCGGTCTACTCACTACTGACTACTCACTACTCACCACTTAAATCATCGACAAATATAAGCCAGCGCTATACAGCAGCACAAATACAAAAGTCGATAGCGATAGCTTCTTTAGATAGGGATCGAGCATCGCTGGATCTTTTATCAGCACTATTTCCTTAAGATCGCGGACAAATAGAAAGACTGAAAGAAAGGGAAGCAGCATCCAGCAGCATTGAAAGTAGGCCACCGTATGAATCAATGCAAAAAGCAATCCACCCCCAATTAGTCCAATATGATAAAGCTTTGCCCTATTAAATCCCAACCTTACGGGAATAGTTAGTTTCCCCGAGTTGCGATCGTTTACTATGTCGCGCATGTTGTTTAGGTTTAGCACCCCTACGCTAAACAGTCCAACAGATGAACCAAGAAGCCAAGCCCCCCAAAACACCTGCTGGGTGCTAAGAAAATAGGTTCCTACAACACCTGTAAGCCCAAAAAATATAAATACGAAAAGATCGCCCAATCCACGATAGCCGTATGCCTTTTCGCCAACCGTGTACTTTACCGCGGCAGCAATACAGCCAAGACCTAATACGATAAAAAGAAGTGTTTTCCAGATAGCAATACCCTTTGTTCCTACAAACACCAACGTTAAGCCCGATGCTAACGCTAGCAATGCCATTACCACCATTGCCTTGCGCATTTGTGCAGGGCTAATCTCACCACTTTGAACCGTCCGCTTAGGGCCTACCCTATGCTGATTATCGGTTCCTTTTTCTGAATCGCCGTAATCGTTGGCAAAATTTGAAAGTATCTGCAAAAAAAGTGCTGTTACCAACGCCAATGCAAGAATATCCCACCTTGCCTGAAACTCGAACGCAGCCAGCGCTCCTCCTAAAATAATGCTGGATAGGGCCAACGGTAACGTCCGCAGACGTGCAGCCTTAAGCCACGATTTAAAACTTGACAATTGTACCATATTTTAGATTCGACCCGTAAAGGTAGAAAAATTGACTTAGACGCCAGATTGTACGCTATTTATTTCGAGATGCAAAAAAGCGCCACCGAAGACCACTTCGGCAGCGCTTATATAAGATTTGAGATACTAATATCAAGACAGGGATAATGAAAACATGAAAGATGAAAAATCTAACCTCTCGGTTCCCTTTTCACCTGATCGCTAGTTCACTTTTCCCTATTCACTTCTCCCTAGTTACTTATTCAGAATCTCCAATACCTTCTTTATGTTTTGGGCATCGGCCTTATTGCAAATAAGCAGCTGATCTTTTGTGTCTACAATCACTAAGTCTTTAACGCCTAAGGTTGCTATTACCTTTCCTTCCTGACCAAGAATGATATTGTTCCCAGCGCTAACCTCTACAACCGTACTACCTTTAACAACAGAACCTTGCTCGGTCTTCTCGAAAACATCGTCGAGAGCAGGGTAACTGCCAATATCGTTCCATCCAAAATCAACAGGAATTACAAAGGTGTTGTCGAACTTCTCCATAATACCAAAGTCGATAGAGATTTTTTCAAAGGTACCAAAGAGTTCGTTTAGCTCCTTGTTGGTATGATCGCGCTTGGCTTCGCCCAACTTTCCGATCTTCTCCAACGTAGCAGCGTGCTTAGGCAGGTACTTTTCGAATGCGCCCATCATGGTATTTATACCAAAGATGAACATGCCGCTATTCCACAGGTATCTTCCTGACGCCACATACTCCTCGGCACGATGTAGGTTTGGCTTTTCCCAAAAGCGAACCACACGAGTTGGCTCACCAATGTAGCACTCTTCTGTTTCGAGGTATCCGTAGCCGGTTTCGGGCTTGTTTGGCTTGATACCAAGCGTTACGATTGCCCCTTTTTCCTCAGCAACCTCAGCTGCGGTAAGAATACGCTTGCAGAAGTTCTCCTCATTCTTTATAAGATGATCGGATGCCAGCACCACCATTGTAGCATCGGGGTACTTCTCGCCTATTACCACCGAACCGAATCCGATTGCAGCAGCAGTATCCTTGAAGAGAGGCTCAATTATGATATTCTCAACAGGTAGCATTGGTAATTCCTCTGCTATTCCCTTAGCCTGAATGGCATTGGTGCCAATAAAAATACGCTCAGCAGGAACGATTGGAAGAATGCGATCTACAGTCATACGAATGAGGCTGCGATTCTCATCTACCAATTTAAGAAGCTGCTTAGGCTTTTCGCGGGTCGAGAGCGGCCAAAAGCGCTCGCCCGAACCTCCCGCCATAATGAATACAGTTAGCTGCATAACTTTATAACTTTATCAAACACGACAATAATAGGAGCGCCAAGGTAGTGATTTTGGGATGAAAAAGAAAAATGAGATATGGAAGCCCCTAATACAAAGAAGAGCTGCAAAAGTTGCAACTCTTTTTGCCCTATTAAACATTATCTTCCGAACTAGCTTCGAGTTACCAGAAAGCCTGTCTTCGATACGGTCATCTCCACAAAACGTGCTTTGCTATTTATCGGGTTTGCCTCTAGGTGTCCCCTAACACGTGCGGCTGCTTCTAGATCCTTTGCAACCATCAGCATAAAACCGCCGCCTCCGGCTCCCAGCAGCTTAAATCCAAGGAGCTCGCTGCTTACGGGTTCAACTATCTTTAGGATATCAGGGGTGCATGTACCGCTATCGAGCGCCATATTCAACTTCCACGACTTGGCAACCGAACTGGCAAGCAGAGCGTGGTCGCCCCGCATGATGGCCTCAAACACATCGCCGGCATGCTGCTTAATTTTTCCCAGCGTATTCAGGTGCGATGAGGAGTTAAGAAACATTCCTCTGACGATTTCCGCTAGAATTTTCTTTGCCGTGCGGGTTATTCCGGTATAGTATAGTAAGAATGTCCCTTTGGTTTGTGGCGAGTCAAACAAATCGGTAGGCAGCCAGCGCACAACCGGCGTTTGCTCGAATCCGGGAGTCGTTTCAATCAACTTAACGCCATGAAGAACTCCGCCTACCTGATCCTGCCAGCCACCTCCAGTGGTAAGCAGCTGCTCCAACGCAAGCGTCTTGCTGCAAATCTCGAGCTTATCCCACTCCAATCCGCAGAAATTGGAGAGCGTACCCAACACCGTTGCGGCCAATATCGAGCTGGTGCCCAATCCTGAGCCTTTTGGCACTGCAGAGAGGATGGATATCTCGATACCGGAACCGAAGTCATCGAGCAAATCTTGGAGGCTCTGATGCTGTACTGCCGAGAATCTACTATGGAATCCTGCCAGGCAAAGCGCTGCCTTTGGAATGCTAAAGGGCGATCCTACAACATTAAACTGCTCCAACTCTTCGAAGGATGATATCACCTCCTTTGCCCCTAGGTCGATGGAACTAATAACAATTCGCCTTTCTTCGGATGGCTTTACGAACACCTGAATTGGCGGCTGTCCGTTAATCTCAATGGCAACGTTTACCACAGCCCCGCCGTTGGAGAAGCAGTACGGAGGGGTATCAGACCATCCCCCGCCAATATCGATACGTAAAGGGCTACGCCCCCAAACAATCTGATCGTCTTTTACGCTAAGCTTCGGATGGACCTTGCTTGCGGTATGCGTTTTTAGCACGCAACGCTGCAGTTCTGTAAAAGCCTCCTCCTCGTAACTGTCTATAGCCCCGCTATAGTGGCTGATCCTCGATCGAAGCATTAGGTCGCCAACCTTCTGCATTCCACTAACGCCTTCCAATTCCGGTATAACAACGCTATTCTTAGCGCAAATCTTAGCAAGATTATCCAAATCGAGCTGGTAGAAGACGCTATTCCTATAGTTCTTTGCCAGCTGAGGGATTGCCTGAACCATCAGTTCCTCACGTTGAGCGTAGAGCCTTTTCAGATTGGCTTTAGCGCATATTTGCGATGCAGAAATCCGCTCCGAGCCTAGGTATAGCCGCTTGTACTCTTCAGACAGTGCAGGCTCATCGCTCACCAGCCACTCTACAAATCCTCCATCAACATCTTTTATATTGATAACAGGGAATAGAGGGTACTGCTGAATATCAACACCAAGTTCTCCGTCTATACTGATATTTCGTTTTGCAAACCAATCGGCTAAAGGATGGTTTAACCACCTAGTTTCGACAGAGCATACATCACCTTTAAACTCATCATTAAAGCCGTAAGGACGGATTACGTGAAGATCGTCCTGAATAGGTACTACGTCCAAGCAGATACCTGCTGGCAGCGTTAACGACCAGCTATTTTTTGGGATGCCGGTTAGTATATGCGAATTCGATATCTTCCATGACGAAGGGAGATAGGAATTCTCGAACCATAGATGCTGATTGTTTGAATCTAAAGTAATGCCGCTATCGCAATTCTGAATAAATATTGATGGATGAGGCTTCACCTTCTTATGCCATATCTCGCGCTGATCGACAACAAGGTTCTGCAACCTTTCGGTAGATTCAATAAGTTCGCTATTTCTCCCAAAGTGGTAGAATTCGCCATTCTCGAGCGTTACTAGCGCTACGCTTAAATCAGCCAGTTTATCATCTATAGCAGTTGGATTTTCGCCAAGCGCTAAGCCAAACTCGCTGTATAGGTCGTAGTTCTTGGGGGTACCACCTTCAAAGCCTTTGGTTGCTGAATACCATCCGCACTTATCCATTAAGCGCCTTACAGCCCTATCACTTAAAACCCAAATGCCAATATCTAAGAGGTAGTGGTAATCTCGGCAATGCTCAGCGATCTGGCTATTGGTTGGCTTTTGAAGCATAAAGGATAGCTTTCCGCTTCCATCAGTGGGTGTAAAAAACACCCCATGGTTTGCAGCCTTTTCGGGAGAACCCCATAGCCCAAAGCAGATTACATCGGCATCGGGGAACGATGGCAACCCGCCGCTATTCCGAATAAGTACATCGCCACTTGCAATAAGCGTATTTTGGTTGCTGTTGGTGTTAGCCATTATCTCTTCCAATAGCGGAAGCTGAATATCCAGCAGGTTCTGGTTAATGGCTTGCCCTCTTCCCCATCGAAAAACTGGAATCGGAGCTAGTATTTTTCCGGTATGCGCATAGGCAGGTAACCTTCGGCTCTCGCCTCCTGCGTGTATAACTATTTTCTTTTCGTTTACAATCCAGCTATCAAAGTTAGCATTGCCCGACTTAAAATAGGCTTCTGCCAAAAGGTTTGCTGTACCACCCCCCGATCCTATCTTTTTTCCTTGAGGATCGGAAGTTACAAACCAAGACTCCTCGCTACGGTTCTCAACACCGTAAAACGACTCGGCAGCATTATCGGGCAACGTAAGTAAATACTTCATTTCTAATTCAATTTTTATTTTAACACTAGGCAATGGCTTCCAATTAGAACAACAACAAAGATGAAATAATGAAAAACCCACCCCTTCCCCTCCCAAGGAGGGGATAAAGAGCCCTGATTATTTGTTACAAATCTTCACAGACATTCTTCATTGCTCTCTAATTTGGTTTTCCGACCTAGTTTAACGTCTACTCTACTTGGAGTAAGCAAAAATGAACTTGCCAAATGTACGCAACAAAACCTTCAGATAAAACATAAGCGCCTAGGGAAACCAAAGGCGCTTTTGATGTAGTACTTTATCAGCAAATAACAACTAAGAGATATACCAATCGTACATCATCTTAACGCCATCCTCAATCTCAATCTTGTGATGCCAACCCAAGGAATGCAGCTTAGATGGATCGGTAAGCTTACGCATAGTACCATCGGGCTTATCGGAGTTAAAGACAATCTCACCACCAAAGCCAACAACTTCCTTTATACGGTAGGCCAAATCTCTAATGGTTATCTCCCTACCAGTACCAATATTGATGTGCGTATTACGTATTTCCTGCGAATTGCTCGAGTTGCTACGAATTTCGCGAACTAGGTCGTCAAAGTTGACGTTCTCCATGCAGAAAACGCTGGCATCTGCCATCTCCTCGCTCCAAAGAAACTCTCTCAACGGGGTTCCAGTTCCCCATAATTCTACGGTACACGAATTGCTCGAATTAGAACGAATTTCACGAATTGCCTCTTGGTTTAATCCGTCTATATTCGCGTAATTAGCATAATAAACTCCGTACTTAGCCAGCACCCTAAGGATATCTAATTCTGCTGCATCACCAGATACACCTTCAACAGGGCGTTTGTTCAGATCTTCGCGCAAGGCATCCCAATCGTTATTGAATAGGCACTTGCCAAGGTGCATCTTACGAATCATAGCAGGCAGCACGTGCGACTTCTCCAAATCGAAGTTGTCGTTTGGACCGTATAGGTTGGTTGGCATTACCGCTATGTAGTTGGTTCCGTACTGCAAGTTGTAGCTCTCGCACATCTTTATGCCTGCAATCTTTGCAATGGCGTAAGGTTCGTTGGTATACTCCAATGGAGATGTCAGCAATTCGGTTTCCTTCATGGGCTGCTGAGCATCGCGAGGATAAATACAGGTACTACCAAGGAATAGCAACTTCTTTACGCCATGCAAATAGGCGTTATGAATGACGTTATTCTGTATCTGCAGATTTTGGTAGATGAAATCGGCACGGTAAATGCTATTTGCCATAATTCCACCAACCTTAGCAGCTGCAAGAAATACATACTCGGGTTTCTCTGCTGCAAAAAATTCCTCGACAGCCTTCTGATCGCGTAAATCTAGCTCCGAAGAGGCGCGGCCTACAAGGTTAGTATAGCCCTTAGCCTGTAAATTCTTCCAAATGGCAGAACCAACAAGCCCCTTGTGACCGGCAACGTATATTTTAGATGTTAATTCCATTTTTTCTATTTCTCGATTTCTTTTGAATTACACGAATTATTGCGAATTATGCTAAGGGTGCGAATTTATAGCTCGTTTGTACTGTAGGGACTTTGCGCCAAAATTGACAAGTATACCAAGTTTCTTTCCTGTTGCTTTAAGGTAGTTTATTAGCTGTTTTTCCTGCGGTTCAGATATAAAAGATGCAGACTTTATCTCTACTACAATCTTTTCGTAGCAAATAAAGTCTGCAACATAATATTTTCCCAACGATTCACCCTCATAGAAAACAGGCAACTTTACCTGTGAACTAAACGGGATATTTTGTGAAGTAAACTCCTTTTCTAATGCAATTTGATAAACTACCTCAAGAAATCCAGCCCCAAGCGTACGATGCACCTTCATACATGCACCGACTATCTTGTAACTTTCCTCCTTGTACAGTATATCCGACATCAATTCGCGAGATTAGGGATAATTAGCGTAATTAGGGATTTATTCAAAGTAGTTCATCACCTGATATCCACCCTCCTTAAGGTAGGCATCCTTCTTGAAGAGCTTGATGTCTGACTGCATCATATCTTCAACTAGTCCCTTAAGATCGTACTTAGGTTCCCAGCCTAGCTTTGTCTTCGACTTGGTAGGATCACCTATTAACAAATCAACCTCGGTTGGACGGAAGTATTTAGGATCGACACCAACAACCTGCTCCTGGTTGGCAATACGCTGCTTCATTGCCTCTAGGTACTTTTCGCCTACTCGCTCAACAAACTTAGTCTCATCTACGGCAACAACATGTCCGGTTTCGTTAACGCCCTCACCGCGGAAGTCGATGGTTAAGCCAGCTTCATTACCTGCTAGCTTAATGAACTCGCGAATAGAGGTGGTTATTCCTGTTGCAATAACGTAGTCGCTAGGCTCATCTTGCTGAAGAATCAGGTACATTGCACGAATGTAATCCTTGGCATGCCCCCAGTCGCGCTGCGAGCTAAGGTTACCCATAAACATCTTATCCTGCATGCCCAATGCAATACGGCTCATGGCACGAGTTACCTTACGGGTTACAAAAGTTTCTCCTCGTATTGGCGACTCGTGGTTAAATAGAATACCGTTGCTTGCATGCATCTTGTATGCCTCACGGTAGTTTACGGTAATCCAGTAACCGTAAAGCTTTGCAACAGCGTATGGAGATCGTGGGTAGAAAGGTGTAGTCTCACTTTGTGGCACAGCCTGCACCAATCCATATAGCTCGGATGTTGATGCCTGATATATTCTTGTCTTTTCGGTTAATCCAAGTAAACGAACAGCCTCTAAAATACGAAGCGTTCCTAATCCATCGGCGTTACCAACGTATTCGGGAGTCTCGAAGCTAACATGCACGTGGCTCATTGCTGCGAGATTGTAGATTTCATCGGGTTGAACCTCCTGAATAATACGGGTAATATTCATGCTATCGGTCAAATCGCCATAGTGAAGGATAAAGTTACGATTCTCCACATGTGGATCTTGGTAGATATGGTCGATTCTATCGGTATTAAACAACGACGACCTACGCTTAATACCATGTACAATGTATCCTTTCTTTAATAGGTATTCCGATAGATAGGCACCATCTTGACCTGTTACTCCGGTAATTAATGCAACTTTACTCATAATGTTAAATTTAAACCAAAAACTTTCTGATAGACATCTAATCCTGCAAAGGAGTCTATCCTCAAAACACGCAAAAAATAAATGTCAAAACTACTCAATAAAATGAATGATAAAAAATGAAAAATGAAAAATCAGAACACGGATTTCACTGATTTAAAGGATAAACACAGAGTTTTTTTGTGAAGGGTGAGGCGTGATGGGTGAAGAGGGAATCGTGACAGGTGATGCGGGAAGAGTGAGTCGGGAATCGTGATACTTCTTTTTTTTCAACCACAAAGTTTTCAAAGGAATAGCACAAAGGGTAGTTTGTGGAATTTGTGAGAATTCGTGGAATAAAAATTATTGTCTGGCATAAATTACAACTCCAACCCTATCGATATGCTCTTTAAGGTCTGCATTGGTTATTTGATTATACACAACAATATCAAAATGGTAAGGGAGCGGAGATTCTTCGTTTAAAACAAATGATATATCGCGAGCAATGGTATGGCTTATGTTTCCCCCAAATAAAGCAACATCAACATCACTCCCATTACGGTATGTTCCCTTGGCTCTACTCCCAAATAGAACACATTTTTCGACTTCGCTAAAGCTCGAAAATACTTCTGCCATAAGCTCCAGATCGGATAAGCGAAGGCCAACCGATAATGCACTATACTCCTTCTGCATTCCTTACTTGTTCAAGCTTCTTTTGCAATTCTAAAACCATTGGGTAGTAGGATTCGCGAATTAACCGTTCCACTTCTATTGCCGTTTCCTCCTCGTAGGTATGAGCTGTTAAGTTACGATCTTCCAATGCCTTTAACCAGAGATGGCCATCATCAACAATACCTATCTCGAAGGCCTTCTTAATTGCAGAGCGAGGTGAGTTTACCTCGTCGTACCCAATCTCGTTAAGGTAATCCTTTAAGGTCTTCCATGCTAGCACAAATGTCATCTCAAAGAATTGGATAACCCCAGCACGAAGAGTTATGTTATTCGATGTGTCCTCGAGCAAGCTTACAGAAAGGCTACTAATCGCCTTATTCAAATTGTTAAACCGCTGAATCCAACGCGTATCCATTTGTTTTTATTGTAAAGATAGGGATTTTTTGGTGATGAGTGATGCGAGAATGGGAAAAAGGGAATAGGGAGTAGGGAATCGTGAATAGTGATCTTGTGATCAGGAACATGAAAGATGAAAAATAATGCAGTGATGCGTGATGCGTGAGCGGGGAATCGGAAATTGTGAGTAGGGAGTAGGGAAATGAAAATATGAAAGGATGAAAAATGAAAAAGAAATGCAATGAACCGTGATGCATGACGAATGATAAAAAACTTTTGTAAACCTGTGATCTCGGTATCTCTGACTCTCTGCGTTTAGCCTCTAATTGGTGCCTATTTATGGATAGATAAAATAAAAAAAGCCGCAACGTTGCGGCTCTTCTTATTCAATATCTTATTAGAAAGTTGTTAGTAAAACTTCGGTTTCTCAGGTAAATTTCTTAGCAACTTATACTGCAGGTTGCTTTCGGGAAATACGATTACCCATGCGGTTAAGAATATCAATAAAAAATCTACATATAGAGATCTATTCTCTAAATACCATTCTTCCAGTTTACCTTTATAGGGAGCAATCTGCTTGATATAGCATTCCGTTGCATCCATTGATGATTCGCTTAGGATTTTCTCTTCGTCACGAAAAACAATAGAACCAATGCCTGTTATTCCAGGCTTTGCATTATATATCACCTCCTGAATATGCTCTGGATATCTATAAAAGTCAACTTCCATTTGAGGACGAGGACCAACTAAGGACATATTCCCAATAAGTACGTTTACTATTTGAGGTAACTCGTTAATCTTAGTTTTACGAAGAAATTTACCCATTGGTAAAACACGAGAATCGCCACGTAATGTTAAACTTCCAGTTCCCATATTTGGACTATTCTTCAGCATGGTTGCAAACTTCCATATTTGAAACCGCTTATTCTTGTATCCCACTCTTTTTTGAAGGTAGAACACCTCATGCTCACCTGTAAGTAAAAGTAAAATGCAAACAGGAATCAAAATAGGAGACAATACTAGTAAAGCAACAAATGCTACTATAAGATCTACAAGGCGTTTAAGTAATAGATACATATATTATGCGTGATGCGTGATGCGTGATGCGTGAATTATAAAATTCTGCAATATATCATCACAAATTACATTTTTTGGTCTAGGTTTTTACCTGTTTCTATATGATGAAAATTTGGAAGAAACTTTGACATTTCCGCCACAATATCCTCCTTTTTCAAATCAGATTTAGTAAACACCTTATTCAAGCCGTCTATAATAGTGTTAATTGCCTCAAAACTTCTTTTTGGAGCATTCTTTACTATACCAAGGGCCTTGAATGATGAATTATCCACAACTTCCTCTTCTGTAAAGAATTCTTCGAACGATTTTTCACCTGAAGTGTCAGATTTAAAGTAGTAAACCGGATACTTTTTTATTTTGCCATTTAAATCTAACGCCTTTTTGCGAGCCTCTTCTTCAGTTTGGCAGTAATCTGGTTCATATCCTAGCGACTCAAGGAACCTATCGGCAATGCAGGAGAAGGTCATCATATGCTCGTTGGTCAACTTTGGAAAGAAAATATCTCCACTTTTACCTAAAACACATGCCATTAAGCAAATTTGACCTGATTCTTCGGGAGAAACAAAGTAACGCTTAACATCCGAAGGTGAAGAGAAAGGTTGCGACTTCATCAACCTATCGATAAAGCCAGCCAATAGACTACCATTCGAAAAGGCTACATTGGCAAAACGTGCAGTTGTAATCGGATACTTTGTGGAGTAGGCCATAATAACCTCTTCCATAATCTTCTTACTGCCACCCATTATGTTCACTGGATTAGCAGCCTTATCGGTGGAAACACAAAAGAAATGTTTTGGAGGAAACTCAACCAAAAGATCTAGTAACTTACGAGCTTTAATTACATTATTCTCAATTAAAGCTTGTACGGAATAGATATCCTTTTCGCTACGTACATGCTTATGTGCTGCAAAATTGGCAACGATGTCAAATGGTCCTTCCCTCCTGAATATCTTTTCAAATATTGGATCTGAAAAGTTAATCGGATAGGTTTTATAATCATCAGGCACCTTTAAGCCATAAGTGCTGCGAAGATCGCGAGTAAGCTCCGTTAGGCCATTCTCGTTAACATCAAAAACGTAAAGCTTCGATGGCTCATATTTAAGCAATGCACGAATATACGATGCCCCAATAGTTCCGGCACCTCCGATTACCAATACTGATTTATCCTTAATTTCTTTTGTAAGCAGATCATGATTTGCTTCAAGATCTGCCAAAAACATACTACTATCTCTTTTCGTAATGTTTTCGGATATAAACTTGCTTACGTTTATCATTGCTATTCGATTACTTTATTATATGCATCAACAACTGTTGATATTACTAGATCTAATTGATCTTTTGTAAGTCCATTATATATCGGTAACGAAATTTCATTCTTATAGAGCTCATACGTTTGAGGATAGTCGCTTATGTTATATCCTCGTGACTTGAACAATGTAAGCATAGCCATTGGTATATAGTGAACATTTACACCTACACCACTTTCGCTAATAATCTGGATCATTCTATCACGTTGCTCCTCTGAAAAATCCTTTACTCTTAGCATAAAAAGATGATAGGAAGATTCCCTTAGATTATCTTTATGAGGAGGGATAATAGCCCAATCGTATTGGGATAATTTTTCAACATAATAGCTGAAAATCTCTTTTCGTTCGGGTAATAAGGTGCTTCTATATCTCCTCATTTGCGAAAGGCCTACCGAAGCACAGAGATCAGGCATATTAACCTTTAATCCCTGATCAATAATATCATACCGCCAAGCTCCAGGCTGATTCTTCTCGAATGCACTTTTATTTTGTCCATTCAGTGCGAGAGCCCTTAAATACGTCAATTCTTTAGCCTGATCGAATTGTTCTGGAAGGTTTAAAACAATAGCTCCTCCCTCTCCTGTTGTAATATTCTTTACAGAGTGAAGAGAAAATACAGTTACATCAGATAGCAATCCGCTTTCAATACCATCGAAGGTTGCCCCTAAAGAGTGAGCCGCATCTGAAATAACAAGTATTCTGTCCAACTTTTCTTGAGTAGGATTAGAAGGTGTAAATAGGCTTTTTACTTCTTTATCCTCTAGCACTCTTTTTATTGCATTATAATCGCAGGGCCAACCACCAATATCAACAGGAAGGATTGCTTTTGTTTTAGATGTAATGGCAGACTTCAACTTTGATTCATCAATTGTAAAATCGTCCTTAACATCAACCATTACAGGTGTTGCACCCATATTTAATGCACATAGAGCTGTTGCACTATAGGTATAAGCAGGAATAATGACTTCATCTCCATAGCCTATCCCAAACCAACGTAACATCAGCATTGCGCCCGATGTCCAAGAGTTTACGCAAAGCACTTCGCTAGCATTACAAAACTTTCGAATTTCTTCCTCAAGCGTTCTTGTTTTGGGACCAGTTGTTAACCAACCTGTGTTGGTTAATGTATCTTGCATCTCTTTTACAACATCATCATCGATGACAGGAAGTGAAAATGGAATTTTCATATATCTTTATTTTTTAAGTGCTTCATATAATACTTCTATTGGATGTACCGCAGATCTTCCGGTACCATCTTTTATATGATGACGACAACTAGTGCCTGGTGCTGCAATTACTACATTAGCAGAAGCGTTACGAACTGCAGGAAAAAGAACCAACTCCCCAATAGCCATAGAAAGGTTATAGTGCTCTTTTTCATAGCCAAACGAGCCTGCCATACCACAGCATCCCGTCTTCAACTCCTGAACTTTATAGTTTACAGGAAAACTAAGGATAAACTTAGTAGCCACAGTTGTTGCAATAGATTTTTGCTGGCAATGCCCATGGAAATGAATTTCACATGCTTCATCAGTAAAATGTTCTTTTACTATGTTTCCCTTCTGCATCTCATGCATTAGAAATTCATCAATCAAAAATGCATTACGAGCAAGTTTTTTTGATTTATCTCTATTTTCAGGTAGAGATAAATCTGGATATTCATCTCGAAATGAAAGTAAAGCCGAAGGTTCTATACCAACTAAAGGGGTGCTTTCATTAACTAATAGACTTAGCAATTCAATATTTCTATTTGCAATTCGCTTTGCAGTTCTTATAAGCCCCTTTGAAATATAGGTACGACCACTTTCATAATGATTCGGTATTACCACCTCATATCCTAAATGCTGCAATAAAAGGATAGATTTAATTCCTACTTCTACATCATTGTAGTTAGTAAACTCATCGTTAAAGAAAATAATTTTACCCTTTTTATTGGAAGTTGCTAAATTGGTACTTCTAAACCACCTCTTTAATGTTGTTTTATATAATAATGGAAGGGTACGCTTATCACTAAAACCCAACATACGCTGTATTGGTTTTGCAATAACCTTTGTTCCCATAAAAAAATTGGTGATCAAAGGAGCAATACTTCCAAATTTATAAATATAGGTTATATAAGCAACCATGCGAGAGCGTAACGGAATGCCATTTACATCATAATAATGCTGTAAAAATTCGGCTTTCAATTTTGCCATATCTACGTTTGAAGGGCACTCTGATTTACAACCTTTACACGATAGACATAAATCCAAAATCTCATACAATTCCCTACTCTCAAAAGGTTTATCGCTATGAGTAAGAATCTCGCGAAGCATGTTAGCACGAGCCCTAGTTGTCTTACTCTCATCCTTCGTAGCCATATAACTCGGACACATAGTACCCCCTGCGAGTTTGGTCTTTCGGCAATCCCCCGAACCATTACAACGCTCTACAGCTCTGAGCAAGCCATCCGAATCAGAATAATCAAATATTGTATCAAACACCTTCTCCTTAACTCCAATAGGATAACGAAGATGCGTATTCATCGAAGGTGTATTTACAATTTTATTAGGATTGAATATATTTTGAGGATCGAAAGCCTTCTTTATTTCTTTCATCATTTTGTAGCAACGCTCACCAAACATGATTGGTATAAATTCGCCTCGAAGACGACCATCACCATGTTCTCCACTTAATGAACCTCGATGCTTCTTTACCAAATGGGCAACATCAGTTGCTATCTCCCTAAATAGCTTCACATCTTTAGGGTCCTTTAAATTTAGTATCGGACGAAGATGCAATTCTCCACTCCCAATATGAGCATGGTAAACACAATCGAGACCATATTTATCAAGCACCTTTTTAAAGTCTTCCATATATTCAGGAAGCCTTTCCGGAGTAACTGCTGTATCTTCTATTACAGAAACAGGTTTTGCATCTCCCTTCATATTCGATAGAATGCCTAATCCTGCCTTACGTAAACTCCAAACTCTGGCAATATCATTTCCCCAAATTATTGGATAATGATAACCATAGCCCTGTTGCTTCAAATCTGCAACAATCGCTTTATATTTTGTTACAACATCATCTTTGACCGCTTCAGCAAGCTCCACTATTAATATTGCAGCAGGTTCGCCTTCAACAAAGAAGCGATTGCGGTTTTGTTCAATATTATCCCTAGTAAGATTGAGGATATTCTTGTCCATTAGCTCTACAGCTGTTGGACCATATTTTAGTGCTATAAGATTTGCAAGAAAAGCCTCTTCGAGCTTATTCAAATGAATACAAATTACAGCTTTCTCAGCTGGAGGAAGAGGAACTAGATTTAGTTTAGCCTCGGTAATTAAGCCTAGAGTGCCTTCGGAACCTGCTATAATTGAACAAAGATTAATTTTTTCGCCGCTATCGCAAAAGGTTTCATTATCCATCAGCAGATCGAGCGCATACCCCGAATTGCGACGCTTTAAGGATGGTTCTGGATACTGCTCCCTTACCTCCTTTCGGTTTTCTTCGTCAGATAAAATCTCAAATACTTTTCGATAAATATCTCCTTCAAGCCCTTTTAATTTTAATCTTTCGTTAAATTCAGCCTTCGAAAGCGGTTTAAAATGCGCCTCTGTACCATCGGCTAAAAGCATCTTTACCTCTAATAGATGGTCACGAGTACTACCATACACAATGGAATGTGAACCACAAGAATTATTTCCGATCATGCCCCCCATCATACAGCGATTAGCAGTAGATGTCTCAGGACCAAAAAATAAACCTGCTTCCTTTACTGCAAGATTTAGCTCATCGAGAATAACACCAGGTTGTACCCGAACCCATTGCTCATCCTTATTTATTTCTAGTATTGAGGTAAAGTATTTAGAAATATCTACAATAATACCATTCCCAACAACTTGCCCCGCCAATGAGGTCCCTGCTGCACGAGGTATTAATGATAAATTATTCTCAACAGCAAATTCTATTATTCTACATAAATCTTCAGCATCCTTAGGATATACAACACCTAAAGGCTTTTCCTTATAAGCAGAAGCATCAGTGGAATAGATAATTTTATCTATCTCACTGATGCTTATTTCGCCCTTTAAAAAAGGGGTTATTTGGTTTATTAAGTTTTCCAATTCCTAAAACTTTCTTACCAACCAAAAGGATGAGATGCTAATTCCAACTTAGCAAATGGATGATAATCTCCTTTTAAACCTTGAGGTTCAGCATGGCGGATATCGTGAACTATTTCTATAGCGGTTCTTGCCTCTTTTAATCCAAATCCATTACCACTAAGAATATCCTTATAGGTTTCGGTATGAAGTTCTGTAAATCCATCACTAAATTCGAACTCAGAACCTTCGATAGTCATCGAGCGATAGGTGCGCTTGCCTGCTAATTTAACCTCTTCAGGTAAAGTATCGTAATTAATACTTAAGAAGTATCTTACACGAGCTTTCTCAAATTCAAGATATCCAGATACCCTATCATGAGAGCTAACATGAACAACATTTTGCTGCACTTTACCGAATATCCAAGAAAGCATATCATAAAAGTGAACCCCAATATTGGTAGCAACTCCCCCACTACGCTTTACGTCTCCTTTCCATGTGGTATAGTACCAATTACCTCTAGAAGTAATGTAGGTAAGGTCAACATCGTACTTAGTATCGCGCCCTTCACTATCAATACGCTCTTTTAATGCTTTAATTGCACTATGAAGTCGAAGCTGAAGCACATTATAAACCTTATGTCCAGTTTCTTTTTCAACATTCATAAGCGCATCGATATTCCAAGGGTTTAGTACGATTGGCTTCTCGCAAATAACATTTGCTCCTAAGCGTAAACCATAACGAATATGAGCATCGTGTAAATAGTTTGGTGTACATACCGAAACGTAGTCGACCTCCTTATCTGTTCCCTTATTTTTAGAGAGATGCCTATCAAACAGCTCAAATTCGGTAAAAAAAGACGATTCAGGGAAAAAACTATCCATTATACCAACGCTGTCAAATACGTCGTAGGCTGCAATAAGATTATTCCCAGTATCCTTCATTGCCTTTAAATGACGAGGGGCAATAAAACCTGCGGCTCCAATTAGTGCAAGATTCTTCATTTTAAGTATTTTGGTATTAAACTCTTATCTAAGAATTAAATTCTAACAACTTTTCTAATATTTTTTCACCAGCATTCCCTCTTCCGTATAGGTAATCGGATTTTTCTAAATCACCAGATTTCAACCTACTCTCAACTTCGTTAACTATCTTATTATAATCACTACCAACTAAGGAGTTGTACCCATTATTTACCAATTCAACCCATTCTGTTTCATCCCTTAGCGTTATGCAATACTTACTAAAAAAGTATGCCTCTTTTTGCAAACCGCCACTATCGGTCATTACCAAACTACAATTTTTTAATAGATGAACCATTTCAAGGTAACCAACTGGCTCAATAAATTTAATTTTTGAAGTTTCAAACGAAAAGCCTATCGCACTTAACTTCATTCTTGTTCGAGGATGAAGAGGCAAAACTATATCCATAGTTTGAGATATTTTGTTAAGAGCATCTATAATGCTTTTAAGTCTTTGGGGATCATCTGTATTCTCTGCTCTATGAATGGTACAAAGTATATAATCAGAAGGAGTCTCAAGATTACCTATTTTTGCCTTAGAAGAGTAAAATATTGCAGCATCCTGCATAACATCACCAATATTTACAATATCAGCATCAATGTTAGCATATCCTTCCTTCAACAAATTTTCTATAGCCTGATCAGTAGGACAGAATAGTACATTACTTACCCTATCAGTTAATATGCGATTAACCTCTTCAGGCATTTTCATATTAAAAGACCTTAATCCTGCCTCAACATGTGCTACTTTTATATGTAATTTAGTTGCAGCAATTGCTCCCGCCAATGTAGAATTAGTATCACCATATACTAAAACCCAATCTGGATTCTCTTCAAGTAACACCACTTCTATTTTTTCGAGCATCTGACCTGTCATAGCACCATGACCAAGACCATTAATATTCAGATTATATTTAGGTTTTGGTATGCTCATCTCCTCAAAAAATACATCCGACATATTAGTATCAAAATGCTGACCCGTATGAACTATAACCTCCTCTACCTCGTCGGATTTTTGAAAAGCCCTACTTACAACTGCGGCTTTTATAAACTGAGGACGAGCACCTATTACTGTTACAACCTTCATATCTATAATGATTTAATTATATCTAAAAACTGTTTTGAAAGAACATCGTAAGCATGATGTTTTAAAACATACTCATGTCCATTATTACCATATTCTTCTAATAATCTTTTATTTGATTTTTTTAACTTCAAAATTGCATCAGCAATAGCGTTAGAATTATCAGGTTCTACATAAATACCACATTGGGCATCCTTAACAATATTATTACCAGCATCAATTGCTTGAACAATTGGTTTACCAGCCATCATATAGTCAAATATCTTATTGGGGCTAATACCAAATCTGAAAAGTGATTGTCTTTGTAAACCAATATACAGAACATCCATTTCTTTTAATAATGATGGTATTTGATATTTTGTAATAGGAGGTAAAAAGAATACATTACTTATTTGCTTTTCTCTTGCATATAAAATGAGATTATCCTTTTCCTGACCTGTACCTACAAGAATAAGCGATATATTCTCATCTTTTAATGCTGAAACTGCATCAATAACAGCGTCAAGAGAATTTGCAATGCCGTGAGCTCCAGCAAAACCAACTAAAAATCTATCTTTCTTAAGCGTTTGAATTAATTGGGAATGTTCTTTAGGCAGTTTTTCAACACGATCCCAATCTGCTTTAACAATGCCATTAGGCACACAATAAAACTTTTCTTTGCTTAGCCCATGCTCCATCATATGTTCTAATGCACAAGGAAGCATAGAAACAACAGCATCACAGTGCTTATACGCATAGTTTTCTGCCCATTGCATTAATTTTACAAATGGATGTTTTGTTGACATACCACCTAATTCAACAGGAGATAATGGCCACAAATCGTGTACCTCATATATATATTTTGCACCAGTTTTTTTTGAAATATACCTTGCGATAATATTATCCAGCGGATATGTAGAAGATGCGATAACGACATCTGGCTTTCCTGCTTTTATCAGAGACTTATACTTTAGGAAAATCTTAAAAACGAAAATGAACATCGATAGTACCCTACCTATACCATTCCCTTTATACCTATTGCATTTAATCCAATAGTAGTCTACACCATCAATATTCTGCTCTCCTGCAAGTGGCTGCTTTTTTCTAAGATGCGAATAAGTAGCCCCTACAATTTTAACTGTATTACCCTGAGATAACCATTCTTTTGCCAAATAGTACGGCCTAAATTCCATCCCTAACTCAGGGCTTCCTGCATAATGATTAATTAAAAGAATATTCATATCTAATTATTAACAATTTTTTCAAACTTATAAAAATAATAATCATTAGAAAATAATTTGTATGGAATAAATAAGATATGATCAAGTATATAGTTTGTATTTTTAGAAGAATCAAAAATGTATGTTCGATCATAATACTTTGCATGTTGCTTACAATTATTCCAAAGTATAAATGCTTCAATTTTATTTTTAATCAAATTGTCAAAAATAACATCTCTTTTAAACTTACTCTCAAAAAAAATTGGAAAATAAGAATATGTAATTAGAGACTTATCATTATTGACAAAAAAAGAATATCTTTTTAATGATTTTTCACACAATTCAAAATTAACAATCAGATTATTTAATAAAAACAAATAAAACTTATTTAATCTATGAGGCACAATCTTATTGTAATGCCTATTCTGATCATTTTTTCTGCGATACAAAACAATAGGATAAAAAGTAATATAAATAAATTTATATTGAAGTAAATATTTAAATAAAATAAAACTAATTTTTTTCACATTATCCATCCAATTTAATGTATTTAATTGGATATAATCATCTTTTAAATTACTATACATTGTATTAACATAAATCCCCCCCCCGATACCTAATGCAATTGGTTTATGAAAATTAAAACTAAAAATTGAAGCATCCGAATGTCTATCTCTCTTGTAAAATTTTACATTTACATGACTACAATCTTCCACAATAATCAAATTAGGATAAAGTCTCTTAATTTCACTTATCGAATTATTAACTACACCAAAATAATGAGTTACAATCAAAACATCTAAATCCCGAGGTATTGATGTAAAATCATCGTCCAATCCTAGATCTAAAAAAACAATATAACAATCTGCTTCAATTATACTATTATAAACAGAAGAACAAGTATAAATAGGAACACCTACTCTTAACTTTTGACCAATATGTCGCAAAAAGAAAACAAGACATTCTGAGGCTGAATTAAGAAAAAATACATTTTTACCACTAATAGCATTCGATTTTTTGCGACTAAACACATCTCTTAATCTCAATTCTTTACCAAATTTTGGTATCATTTGGAAATATATTTTAAATATGCATAATAAATAGTCCGTTCTTTATATAAGTGAACATATTTATCATACAATTTAGATTGCAATAATCGGAACTTACTTAATA
The DNA here is from genome assembly GCF_004340205.1 of Acetobacteroides hydrogenigenes. Lineage (NCBI taxonomy): Bacteria > Pseudomonadati > Bacteroidota > Bacteroidia > Bacteroidales > Rikenellaceae > Acetobacteroides > Acetobacteroides hydrogenigenes. Next base: position 43,682 of record NZ_SLWB01000019.1, on the reverse strand, counting down.
CAGATATTATTTTATACACATATCTATTAATAAACAAAGAATAAAAATCAGACAAAAGTAATATTCTAGTACATTTTACTTCATCAAAAAGCATACCCTTCTTAAAATGATCAAGCCCTTCTTTCTCCAAAAAAGATGATAAACCATATGAGATATTAATGCTCCCTTCCTTTGTTATTATTTCATTTATAAACGTATATAAAATCGTATTCATAGGATAACAAGAAGAATACTCTTTATCCATAAAAGGATGATAAATATAATATTTCCCATTCACAAAAATAAAAATGATATAACCAATTAATTTGTCATTTATATAAGCACCTTTAATAGTCACATCAGAAGTATTTTTTAATATTTCAATATAAGATGACCATTTCTTCTTATTTTGCAAATAGTCCACACTCCTATTATGTCTTTTGAGTGTTTCAATATTCAAATACAATCCTCTCTCATAAAGATCAATTAAAGTAGGATTTTTAATTATACAGGATTTAAGACCTTTTCGTATTTGATTTCGAACCTTAGAATTGAACAAATTAATATCATAAGATTCACCAACAAATAAAAATTCACTAGAATTATAAAAAAAAGGTACTTCGGTCTTAAATAATGCATACCTAACTCTTTTTTTTAATAAATTCAATTCTTCTCTTGAAGGAAAAATATTATCTAATGAAGGTATAGAAATAGCACTTTTATCATCTCTAACAATCCAACTTTGATTACTAATTGTTAAAATATTGTGCCCCATTTTTTTGTTTAATTCAACAAAATCACTTGCATTCATTACTTTCTATTTCTTTAATAGCGTCAACATATGAGATAAACTCAAAACCCTGATCTTTTAAAAATTTAATCAACCAAATATACCAATCTTTCCACAAAGAAAAACTATCATCAAAATATCTATCATGAAACAAAACTGTTAGATATTGAACTTGCTCTTCTTTTGCTTTTTGAATGATATTTATTGTTCTCAATTTAGCCTCTTCAATTGAAACATCACTGAATTTTCGGTTTCCACAAACTACACCATCCATTATATGTAAAGGGAATTCATACATATTACCAATTTTGTATACATCTTTAATCATCATTAAAGAACTATCATACATATAACCAACAGCACTTAGATTTTTGAATGTACTTTCATTTGTTCTCAAATAATGCATTCTAATACCAAAATCAACATCTTTAATTATAGATTTGAATTTTTCAAACTCTATCGTAATATCTTCATAATTTCTATAATTAATTCCATGAACACCTACTTGAATTTTATTTTCATGAAAAAATTCAATCCATTTTCTTGCTTTCTTAAAAGAATATGATAATCCTTTCCCATTATTAACCCCAATAAAAAAAGTTTCTTTAACCCCATTTTTTAAATTAAAGGCATGAATTTCTTTAATATTTTGCCATTTATTAAGAAACAACTTGAAAAATCTATCAAAAAATTCCTTTTTTGATAGATGCCCCGTAATTAATTCAATAAAATTACGGATCAAAAACTTGGGTAAAATCAAATCCTTAAAATGATCTGTTACAGACAAATGATCAATATCATGAGAAACTATAACCTTCATTAGAACAATCTCCTTTTTTTAAATTTTAAAAGAACTTCAAAAAGCAAAAAACTTTTATTTACATATGGGTAATAAACTAAATCACCACCAAAACCTCTAAAATACTTTTCAATTTGAGGTTGCATTGATCCTTCAAAATCAAAAAACTTCAGCCCTAATAATTTTGAATACTTTATAGCTTCATCAATACATAAGGGACCTGCACCATGATGTTTTAAATCATTATTATAACCACTCAATAAATAATATACGGTATTCCTATCGTAAATAAAAAAACACGAGGAAAGTTCTACCCCATCTTTATCAAAAGCTGTAAAAATAAATGAATTATTATGATTATAATTAGTCAGCAATTTTTCAATAAAATATATATCAACGCTTTTACTTTGCCTATTAAAAGTATTTTTTATTAACTTTAATAAAACTTCATAGTCATCTGTTTTTTTAATTATAACATTGTCTCTTTTTGCTTTTTTTATATCATTTCGTCTCTCTGGTGAATAAAGTTTTTCTATTTCACTTAATGAAAGTCCCAAGTCGATTTTATAAGTATAAAGCAAAGAAACTTTGTAATTATTCCATAAAAAAGGTTGTAAATCTTTATAGTTTGGATTAAATGCAACTGAAAACAGAATAATATTTTGATTATTTACATAATTAACAAGAAGTGTTGTTAATTGTTTAATGAACGAATTCCGTTTCGAATTATTTTTATTTTCTTTTTCAAAGAAAATATCCACATGTGGACTAAAAGGAAAACCTAGCAACAGATTCCCAATTAAAGTTTTTCTTTTGTAAAGAAACACTCCACCTATCAATTTACCATCATTTTCATAATATCCCAATTTTAAAACATTTTCAGCATTATATAAATCGATCCATCTTTTACTTGAAAAAACAGTACCATATTTATCTGCTAAATCGAATAAATAATCTAGTTCATTAGTTGCAACTTCCCTTAACTCCATTCTGCATTACTGTTGATTTATAAAAAGTATAATACTTATTACCCTTACGACGATTTATTAACTCATTGTCAAAATCGATATAAATCTGAGTTTTAAACCGATATAGAGCCCTAGTCACTTTTCCAAAAGGAGCAACTGAAAAATGAGTTACGTTCGAATAATCAATTTGATTTGAGTGAACATAATACTCATACCTTTCTACATGTTTATGATTTAAAATAGAATCTGAAATCTGAAAAAGAGATTTATGATCAGGATGAGGATCATTTGAATAAGGTACAAAAATAGCATTAAATTCAATTTTAGAAACTGCATCTAAAACATCACGAATTCTATTTGAAATCTGTTGGTCTGGTATATCCAAATAATTAATACTTAACCAATTATTATTACTTTTTAAATCATTAAGAGCCAAAATACTTTCTTGACTTCTTTTTTTTGAATATAAAAAATCTGACTTGCAGTTCTTAACTCCTCCTCTAGCACCATCACTTATATATAAAATATTTAGGTCAATACCACTTTTCAAACAATAATAAATTAAACCAGAACATGCTAAAATCTCATCATCAAAATGTGGAACTAAAATAAGAACTTTATCAGTATTTGAAAAAGTCAACTCTTTACAAAATTCTAAACGTTTAATCTTATTAGGTATAAACAAAGAGCATAAAATCCCCTTTATAAATCTAAACTGAAAATGAAACCATTTTATAATTCTATAGATCTTCATAGATATCATTATAAATCTTAATCATATTTTCAACAGAAATATTCCAATTGTATTTTTGAGCAACAAATTCCCGACACTTTTCCTTTAATAATGCTTTATTGGGATTAAACAAAAGATCTTCCACCTTTTTAGCAGCTTCTTCTACATTGCAATTATCTACAATATAACCTGTAACTCCATCTTTAACTACTTCAGGCAGTCCCCCAACTGTAGAAACTACAACGGGAATTCCACATGATTGAGCTTCCAATGCAGAAACTCCAAAACTTTCTTGTCGTGATAAGGTAATAAAAACATCTAAAGAATTATAGTAATCAACTACATATTCATAATCAACTACACCTGTTAAAATAATATCTTTTTTATAATTTGAACTAGATATTAATTCTAATATTTCATTATAAAAATTTTCATCATTATATCCTCCAACAATCAATAATTTTATGTTTTTCGTAGGGTTTCTATATTTTAAAATATTAAACATTTTAATCAGATAATCAGTTCCATATGTTTTTTCTATAAATTTAACTGTTCCTACAACATATTCTGCATCAATTTTTCTTACATTTTTCATGCAAAATCTTTGAGTATTAATACCAAACGGCGTTACAAATACATCCTTATTCGTATATTTATGTAATTCTAGTTTCATAGAGTTACTTGTAGATAGAATTATATCAGCCGATTTTATATTATGTTTAAGAATATACTTATGAAAAATAGATTTTTTAGGAAACGTAAAGACATCAGATCCCCAAAACGATAATATTTTTCTTTTATGTCTTAGCAATGATAATACAAATCCATAACTAGTAGCATAATGTGCATGAATGATATCATACTTATTAAGAATAAGTAATCTATAAAGTTTCCATAAAAAAAAAGCATAACTCAATTTATACAGATTAAATCCTTTAATATTTGTTTTCGCCTTTTTAATATTGCAGTTAAATATTCTAACATTTTCAGAATATTTTTCAGGTGAAACATATGTAAATGAAAAAACATCAATTTCACAACCCTGATTAGACAAAGAATTAGCCCAATTAATAATATGAGAGGCACTTGCATCAGCAAGTAACAATATCTTCATTTTTAATGATTTTAGAAAAAAATAGAATAGTCTTTATTTTAAAAGAATATTGCAAAATAAAACAAGCCTTTTCAATCCCTTTTATAGAAGGAATGTTTTTTTTATTTACAACAATAATTTTATCCAAATCAGGATATTTATTGCATATATATTTCAAAACATAAGGATATATTCCTAGACCTCGAAATTTTGGATTTGTTTCACAGTAATGTATCAAACATTCATTACTTTTAAGATCTAATTTATATGAAAAATGAATGTCTTCATTATAAGGTCCAAATAATACCCAAGACCTATGACAACAGATACCATTATAGAAAGCTATGTAACCGTCATTCCCTTTTAAAATCTTACTATTTAACCAATCTATTTTTTCTTTATCTTCAAACAATGCCAATTCTTTTATATTTTTATCACTAACTTTTTCAATGGTAATTTCATCTAATAATTCAAGTGAATCACTCCTGACATATTTATACACAAGCAATTCGTCATTTGAATAAATTTTATTAAAAAAATATTCAAATATTACTCTCAATTTAAACATCATATCAATTTAACAATAAATTTTTAACTCGTAACGCCCTTTGATGCCATGTGATTTTATGCATTATCCGCTTTATGTTATCTACTTTTTCTTTAATAGCATCTGGATTACATTTTAAATACAACAACAAATCATTTAATTCATTTTCAGAATAATTTATCGTCCAACCAACATTATATTTATCAATAAAATCGGCAATAGTATTGCCTTTTACTCCAATTACAGGTAATTCAAAAGATAAATATTCAAAAAATTTCACAGGAACAGAAAAAGAACGATACAAAGACGGCTCAATAAACAAACAAGCAATATCATTAGTTAAATATATTTCTTTCAACATCTCCCCACTATAATGCAAAATTCGAATATTAGAATTCAAAAAAGTTCTATAATAATCAAAATTCTTATCCCAATCAACTTTTCTACAACAGACATTCAATTTATAATCACAACTAATTGATTTCATCAACAAATCGATTCTATATAATTCACTTATATCACCAACATATATCAACTGCAATTTATTTAAGTTCTTGTTTTTAATCAAATGCTTATCTTCAATTTTATCTACACCTGGAGGTAATTCGTCAATTGTAATATCAAATTTATATGGGATAAAATCCTTCATACGCAAAGATGGTAAAAAAAGTACATCAACTATTCTATTATAGATACGAAGATCAAGCAAATAAAAAAATCTTAAATATAAATATTTAATAAAATAAATATTTTTCTTAAAAAAATCAAAATTCCAATATATATCTCTATAAAATAGGGCTATCTTTAATTTATTTCTTTTACAAAAGAATAGAAAACTAAAATCAAGGAAAGGGAAAATTGGAAGATGACATTTTTCAGTCAACAAAGTAGGAGTAGTTGATGACTCTGAATAAACAAAGTCATATATAACTCCATTTTTAATTTTCTGTTTAACTTTTTTTATTTTTTGCTTCCTTTCATTACCATATCCACAAACAACATCAACATTATATCCAATCTCTTTAAAAGCATTAATTAATTTCAAAGGTCGCACCTGACTTCCAGAAATTGGATTATTAAAATCAATAAAATCTGGAAGATGAAATATCATCCGTTTATTAGTACTCATTCAAATATTTTTTTAAAGTAAAACCTGCAGAAAGTATTAAATACAAAATCATTAATATTATAAGTAAAACGGGGGAGTATATATAATCATTAAAACCTCCTGTCATAGATCCAAAAACAGATAAATAAGCATAAATCCCTAATACTATAGGAGTTTTTTTACTACGTATAATTATATAATTATATATAGTTCCAATCCATACCCCAACATAAATAGGACTCAACAATATTCCTAATAAGCCAAAATTAGCCCAAGCTTCACCTATAAATAAAGTATTACCAACACCAACAATCCCATTTTTCACAGCTTCTGGATAAATAATCATCATATTTATTCGAGCTGCTCTTTCATTAAAATCTATACCAACTAAATTAGATATTGGTTTTGATATAGAAGTAAATCCCAAAAAATCATGTTGCTGAGGATATATTGCTAGGCATTCATAAAAACCTGATAGTTGACTCAACAAAATCCGTCCGCCAATACCTGAATTATACGAAAAAAGTTTAAAAATATCAACTTCATTTGTAATAAATAAATAAAATACAATTAAAACAACCAATAAAATAATAGACAGATAAACGAGTGTTCGTTTCTTAATACCACCATTAATCAATACATACACAAATACATAACCTAATACAAAGGTTATTAGCGGCCCCTTTTCCAAATTATAAGTTAAAAATAACACACTTAACAAAAACATCAAAACACACCACAATTTATCATTATTAGATTTACTAATCATATAATATCCATATGAAATATAAGCTAATACAGGTGTTAATGCTAAACCAAAAACATTAATCAAATATTGATTTCCCTGAAAATTTCTTGAACTATCAATCCTGAAAATCAACATCTTCAAAGGATCCGCACTAGTAAACATCTTATAGAGCCCTACTTCCTTAATATAAAACAACAAATAAACATAAGTAAACAAAGATATAAATGACAATAAGTACAAATATATTTTAAGGTAAGAATCGTTTTCACTAAGAGACGTTTCAAGTTTTTTTTGTAAAAAACAATCAAAATAATTTAAAAGAATTTTTTTTGTAAAAAATAATTTAGATATTAAAATACCAATCGGTACAAATACCATAGTATACATTACAGATAACCAGCCATAAAATCTTATTGATTGATCTGAAATGTTTGTTATTGAGTAATGATGGTCAATATTATAAACAACCAATACAGAACCTACCCAAGAATAAAGAACTAATTGTAAATAAAAGGCATACGACACCATGTTCAATTTTGGCAAAGACATTGAACCTGAAGCCATTTTAAATAATTTAAATGATATAATTAAAACTAATAATGAAATTAATAAATACATTAGTAAACGTTCTCTTTAAAATTATAAACTTTCACCAACTGCCAAAACGCAGCAATTTGATTTATTTGATCAAAATTAATCTTATTATTTTTGCCCACTTCATTCTCCCAATAATTAAAAAGTATTTGAAATGAATTAACACTTTTGTTTATGCTTTGATATTGAAAAAACTTTCTATATAGACAAAACAAAGACAATGGTAATAACATTTTTACAAAACGCACAATACCATCTCTTTTATTAGAAGTAAATTTCTTAACAAAATCAATTTGATACGGTATAAATAAAAAATCAAACAAAAAATCATTGTACAATTTATTATCAACCAATTTATAGTTATATGGTACACTATACCAATAATTTAACAGATCACAATCCCACAAAGGAAGTCTCCATTCATATCCATAATATTCAAATACTCTAACCGCATTAACAACAAATTTTGAAGCTTTATGCTCTGTAAACCAACCATCATTTGTTGCTACTAAAGAATCCTCTGAATTTGTATAATTGTATGGTTTTAAAGTTAAAGCAATTTCAGTCTTTACTAAATTAGAATACTTCTCTTTTATCTCATAATTTAAATTGAAATGTCGATCAAAAATATAATCACATATATCTATTTTTGAAACATCTTTTTTAAACAATATTTCTTGAGGAAGATAACTACCACCTAGCAAATCGCCACAAAATCCAGGAATAAAAATAGAATCTGGGGGAATCATTTTTTTTTCATGTAACTTCTTAACAGCAAGAAGATCCTGATAGTGAGAAAGTGATGAATAGTTTGATGCAAACCTAAAATAATCTATAAAATCCTTATCTTTAATTAAGGAATTATATGATTCCTCATCGTATTTTATAAAATACCATTTGTATTTTAAGGTATCAGCAACTTTTTTTGATATATCAACTTCAAAACTATCTGATCGACCATATGTGTAACAAATGACATTTTCATAATTAAGTTTTTTAAGCATTGACACTATATACCTCGAATCAAAACCACCACTTAAAGGAATGACTGCAGTACGACCATTTAAAGATTTAATTAATCGAGTAAATACATCAATTGATATCTTTTCAAGATTTTTATAGTGCTGCTGCTTGGCACATTCAATTTTAACATCAGATTTGTGAACGTAATACTTTGATATTGAATACGAATTTTCTTTTTTATTATATACAAGATACTCACCAGCAGATAACTGATAGAAGTCTTTTAACAATGTATGATTCCCAACAACATAACCAGTCTGTAAAAACTCATTAATGCTAACATCACAAAATGAATTTTCCGAGAGAGTAAATAAAGATTCGTCAATATAATCAGAGATTACAAATGTGTCTAAACATTCATGATAAAACAACGGAATACTTCTTGAATTATCTACAGCAGCAATAACCTCATTATCTAAATTAATAATAACTGCAAATTGCCCATTGGCATTTCTTAGTTTTACAGAAAGATCTCTACTTGAGTAAACATCTTCAAAACACTTTAATATTTCTTCATTTGTATATAATATGTTATTACAAATAACATAACCTCTGGCTTTAACCTTTTCATTACAATACCATTCAAACCCATTATTTCTTTTTAAACTAAACCTACAAACCATAATTACTAAACAATAAAAAGAATAAAACAAAAATAATCACAGGAACTGCAACTTTAATTAAAAAAAACAAAGACACTCTATATTCGACACCAACTAATTTCAACAAATACAATGAATAGCCACACCAAAATGCAGCTCCAATTAAACCGAATAGTAGTATTGTTAAGTTAGGATCATTAAAAATGATTACACCTAAATATATAGATAAAAATCTTGAAAAAAGAATTAATATATTAAAGATAAGGCCTTGTTTCTGTTTACCGAGTACGCTTAAGATAAAAGACAATGGTGAAGATATAAATACAAATAAAAGCCACACCCACAAATATTGGGCAAATTGGCCTGAAACAGCCCATTGATCGCCAAGAACAAAAGTAAATATCTTTTCTCCCCAAATTCCAATAGTCATCATTGGCACAATTGAAATCAGCAACAATTTTTTGAATATTGAAAAAGTAAGAACTCGTAATCTATTAAAATCATCTTTTAACGAACTTGCTTTCTGAAAATAAACCTGACCAACAGCAACACCTAAAAAAGAAATTGGAAGAGTTAAAATATTATTTGCTTGAGAATAAAAACCACATATTTTGTTCGAAAAATGCACAGAAAGCATAAATACAGGAATCTGAACAGAAATAGTGTTTATTAATGCTGATAAAACTTCAAACTTCGGGAACAGTACATGTAATCTTGCCTGTCTTTTAACCTCGTTAAAAGATATTAACCTAAAGACACCTAATGATGCCTTACAAAAAAAATTACGAAAATAAAATAGCACTCCGAAAATTAGTGAAAACAAAGTGCCAATTATTAGTCCACCATTAAATTTGAACAATCCCAAAAGGAGACGAGTTGACGCTTGAGTACAGCTTATCGCAACATTTCCGTATGATAATATTTTAAACTTTTGTTGTCGACTAAACCATATGTTGAATATTTGATTTAAAGAAGTAATTAAAACAGCTATTGGAACTAAATATATATAGTTACCAACAGAACTCGCTCCAAACATTTTTAATATACTATCTTTAAAAAAGATAATTATTAAAAGTATAATCGAAGTAAATATTAAACTTATAGAAGCAGTTAGTCCTATAAGATTAACTGCTTCCTCGTTATTTTTGGGTAACATTATAGCCAATTCGTATCGCATTGTAGCAATTACACTTAAGACACCTACAAAACCTAAAAATACGGCTAATTGACCAAATTCAGCAGGTGAATATAACCGAGCTAAAATAGGCGATGCAAACAATGGAATTGCAGCAGATACTACTGAACCAGATGCTAATGTAAGAACTTGTTTAACAAAAACATTTGACTTTAATGTATTAATATAACTCATTAAACTACAAGCTCCAATACTTCAAACTATGAATTTTCCCTCTATAAATTCCCTTTACATCAACTAAAACAGCACTATCGTGAGTTAGCGATTTAAAGAATTTTTCATCAAGGCTATAGTACTCCTTATGCGAAACAGCAACAATAACAGAATCGTAATTACCAATAGGCTTTTCAATAAGATTAAAGCCATACTCGTGGCGCACCTCTTCGGCATCAGCATGTGGGTCAACTACATCAACATCAATACCGTAATCTTTTAATTCATTGATAATATCGGCAACCTTAGAGTTACGAATATCGGCAACATCCTCCTTAAAGGTAACTCCCATTACTAGTACCCTAGAGCCAAGAATATTTTTTCCTAAAGAAATCATCTTCTTTACCAACTTCTTGGCGATATAGCCTCCCATAGAATCGTTAATAAAGCGACCAGCGTTAATAACCTGTGGGTGATACTTTAACTCCTTTGCCTTGTGTACAAGGTAATATGGGTCTACGCCAATACAGTGTCCACCAACTAATCCTGGATAGAATTTTAAGAAATTCCATTTTGTACCAGCAGCCTCAAGTACATCAAAAGTGTTAATTCCAATGCGACTAAAAATTATAGAAAGCTCATTCATCAATGCGATGTTTACATCACGCTGAGTATTCTCAATAATCTTAGCAGCCTCGGCAACCTTAATATTTGGAGCACGGTGCACCCCTGGTTGAATAACCAACTCATAAACCTTTGCAATAGTATCCAAAGCCTCGGCATCGCAACCTGATACTATTTTTGTTGTATTGGTTAGGGTATGATTTTTATCTCCCGGATTTATTCGCTCTGGTGAATAGCCGACCTTAAAATCTACTCCAGCCTTAAGACCAGAAACTTCTTCAAGAATAGGAATACAATCCTCCTCAGTACATCCAGGATATACGGTAGATTCGTATACAACATAATCACCTTTCTTTAGTGCCTGTCCAACAGTACGCGAAGCACTTAGTAATGGCTTTAAATCAGGTTGGTTGAATTCATCAATTGGTGTTGGAACAGCAACAATATGGAAAGAAGCTTCTCTAAGCGTATCAATCGAAGAGGTAAAAACAATATCGGTATTATCGAAAGCAGAAGAATCTAACTCAGAACAAGGATCAATGCCCTGACGCATTTTTTCTAATCTATCCTCTTTAATGTCAAAACCTACTACTGATATCTTTTTTGCAAATTCAAGGGCTATAGGTAAGCCTACGTAACCTAATCCTACAAGTGAAAGCTTCGCTTTCTTTTCAACAAGTTTTTTATACATCGTATTTGTTTTTACAATTTAGAAACACACTCATTTATTAGCTGATACTTATCACCGCTTTCAGAACAGGTGGCAAAACCTTCATCATTAAAATGCAGCTGCTGTCCGAATTCACTCATCCAGCCAATTTGCTTAGCAGGATTACCAACCATTAAGGCATAAGGTCTCACCGTTTTAGTTACCACTGCACCTGCACCTATAAAGGCATACTCACCAATATCATGCCCACAAACAATGGTAGCATTTGCACCAATAGTAGCACCATTTCCAACATGCGTTCTTTTATATTCGCTTTTGCGGTTTACAGCGCTTCTTGGGTTGGTAACATTGGTAAAAACCATCGATGGACCTAAGAACACATCGTTACCACATGTTACACCCGTATAGATTGATACATTATTTTGAACTTTGCAATTATCTCCTAAAATAACATCAGGAGACACTACAACATTCTGCCCGATGTTACAGCTTTTTCCAATTGTACAGTTCGACATAATATGAGAGAAATGCCAGACTTTTGTACCCTCGCTAATTACACAGCCTTCATCAATAATGGCTGTTTCATGCTTAAAATATCCCATAACTAATTCTTAAAAAATTCATTAATAGCATTTGAGATTATAACTTGTTCCTCCTTCGTTATTTCCGTATGAATTGGTAACGAAAGAACGCTATCTGCCAATAATTCAGACACATCCAAATCTTCACCTTGAATCGTAATAGACTTAAATGCATTTTGTTTTTGTAATGGCAATGGATAGTATATCATAGAGGGTATTCCTTGCTCTTCCAAATGCTTTTTAAGCATATCACGCTTACCATCTTTCACCTTCAAGGTATATTGATGGTAAACATGGGTTGAAAATGGCATTTCATCAGGTATAGTAACACCATCAACGTCATTCAATAAAGCATGGTATACCTGAGCCGCATTATATCGAGCATTAGAATAGTCATTCAAATACTTAAGCTTCACATTCAATATTGCAGCCTGGATAGTATCTAAACGAGAATTACAACCAATAACCTCATGATGATATTTAACCTTTTGTCCATGGTTGGCTATCATCCTAATCTTTTGAGCTAACTCATCGTTGTTGGTCATTAATGCCCCACCATCACCATAGCAACCTAAGTTCTTTGAGGGAAAGAAAGAAGTACATCCAATATCACCTATTGTGCCTGTCTGCTTCTTTTCGCCATTCGAAAATGTATAGGTTGCTCCTATTGCCTGAGCATTATCTTCAATTACATAAATATTGTGCTTTTTTGCCAACTCCATGATTGGCTCCATATCGCAGCATTGACCAAATAGATGTACTGGAATAATAGCCTTAGTTCGAGGAGTTATCGCTTTCTCTATATTTTTTACAGTTACGTTGAATGAAGAGTAATCGACATCAACCATAACAGGAGTTAGCTTCAAAAGTCCAATAACTTCAGCAGAAGCAACGTAAGTGAATGCTGGCACAATAACCTCATCACCGGGTTGTAGATCAAGAGCCATAAGGGCTATTTGTAGAGCATCTGTTCCATTAGCACATGCAATAACATGCTTTGCTCCAGTATATTCTTTCAGAGAGTTTTCAAAATTCTTTACTTGAGCCCCATTAATATATGAAGTTGAAGAAAGTACCTTATTAATCTCCGTTTCAATTTGATCTTTGATCTTATCATACTGACCTTTAAGGTCGCACATTACAATTGCCATACTCTATTGTTTTAAGGTTTTACTCATTAACTTTTCAAATTTCTTCCCATTAACCTTATACAAGAATGAAATTATAAACACACCGACTACACCTAAAAAGAATCCTAAAAAGGAATAAACAACAAGGATCATTGGTCTATTAGGCTTACTTTTTATGTTCGGTACAACAGCAGGCTCAACTACCGTTAATACCGGAGTAGCATCCTTAACCTTAATCTTTGCCTGCTCCAGCTGCTTTGCTAATTCGGAATAAACGCTATATAGTAGGGTATACTCAGCATTAATGCGTTCGCCTGTTGTTTGAGCTGAAGCGAGTATTACATTACGATTACCATCCTTAAAAGCAGCCAACTGCATCTGCTTTTGCTCGAAGCTACGCTTAGCCTCGTTGTAGCGTTGCTGTATAAAGTCAAGGTTTTGCTTTACCTTATCTACCTTAAAGTCGGTGATATACTTTTGTAGTAGTATACGGGTAGCCTCTACCACCTGAGTGGATGCCAATGCCTCCGGCATATTGGCAGTTAGGTTTAACGTACCCTCTTTTTCGTTTATTGCGAGAGAAACCTTCGAGGATAAGAGTTTTGCAATAGCATCTTCCTTTTGAGAAAGTCTCAGATATTTCGATTCCCTACTCCCTACTCCCTTCTCACTATTCGCTCCTTTAACCGCTTTTATAATCACCCCCGGCAACCCAATAGTATACTTCTTAATCGTACCAAACAAGTTAAACGGTTGGTAATCCTCGTTGGTATAGTAGTCGTAAAGGGTAATTTCGTGAGGGATATTATCAAACTTTACCTTGGTGTACATTAAATCCTTTTGGAATGGCACGCTTGCCATTATTTTGGGGTAGATGGTTGGGGATAGCACATCACCTCCACCCATATCGCCAAGGCTAACCCCTGCCATTGCAGCTAAACCAGCCAATCCACCAGCCTTGCTTTTACCATCGCCTAGTTGGGGTACCATGGTAACGCTACTGGTGTACTCCTTTGCCGAGAATATGGCCACAAATAGCCCTATTGCAGCAAATATTGCTGTTACCTTAAGAATAAACTTACGGCTATCCCAAAGCTTACGTGCAAGCTCCAGAAGATCGATTTCTATTTCGCCGGATTTTTTTGTTGGCGGAGTTTCAATTGGGGTTTGTTGGTTGTTTGGAGTATTGGTCATTTGCTTATTGTTTTCTGTATTTGTGATGCGTGAACAGTGATGCGTGATGCGAATTTTTTCGTGATGAGTGATCAGTGAAAGTTATGCGTTTCGGCTTACGGCTCACTCTTCACGGTTCACTCTTTACTGCTCACCCTTCACTCTTCACGGTTCACTATCCCATTTTTTCCTTCAGTTTTCTAATCAAATTAATAAGCATCTTTCGAATATGCTCTATTCTATCAGCCAGTTCACCATTGATTTCTGCATATCCCAGTCTTTGGCTTATAATCAACTGTGTGTCGATCTCGGCAATAGAACCTAAACTTATATACAAAAATTGAATAAACTCTTTTGTATTCTTCCTTGCAGCACCTTCTGCTATATTTGAAGGAATTGACACAGCGGCTCGACGAATTTGAGAAGTTAACCCATAAAGTTCACTCTTTGGAAATTCTTCTGTAAACTTATAGATATTAACTACAAGTTCTATTGATAGTTTCCATACGTCAAGGTCTTTATGAGTTTCCATAACTTTTATTAGTGTTTCGGCTCACGCCTCACTCATCACGTTTTCAGGGTTCACCCCTCTCGGCTCACGCATCACAGTTCACTGCTCACGCTTTCACGCATCTCGGCTCACTCCGTTCGCCTATTTAGTCACATTAATAATCGTCGCAATCATTGCCGCAATCGATGCCAACGAAGAGCTGTAACCTAGTATTTCACCAGCTGTGGCTCCCTTACGTTCGGGTTTATTGGGTACTACTATTTCGCAACCGGGCTCAATTCGAGGAGAACTCCAGAACCTCTTTCGGGCAGCCGTACCGTTCATATAGATAACGAATGACTTTCGCTTTTTGGCTCCATCGTCGTATCCTCCAGCCATGCTAACGTAGCGCGACAGGCTCATACCCTTTCGGTAGGTAACCGTATTTGGATATAGCACAGCTCCGCTTATACGAACCGTATTGCTAAACTGAGGAACTTCAATAACATCATCCTCCTTAAGCACCACATCGTATTCCGATCCTGGATTGCTCATCGCCTTTTCGAGATCGATACCGACAAAGTACTCAGAGCCAATATCCAGCTTCTTTACATCTATGGTATCCTTTTTAGATGAGCTACGTGCGGCAAGCTTTACCAAAGAAATTACCCTTACCGAATCGTCGTGGGTCATTTTTCTCATCAATCGAGCACCTTTTACGTATGCCTGAGGGGTTAAGCCTCCTGCCTTTTGAATAAGTTCGCTGATTCGCTGACTCTTTACCGATAGACCATAATCGCCCGTAAAAACCACCTCACCCTTCACGGTAACGTTGTGCTGTTTCTCATATCCTGGCGATACACGAACATAAACCTCGTCGTAGGGAGCCAGCACAAAGCGTTTTGCCTCTGGGGCTATCGATAGCTTATCGTCTATGCTAAAGGAAAACACCTCAGCAGCCTTATCGGTAGGCTTCAAGGAGTATGGATCGCGAATGCGGCGCGCAACCTCTACTTGCTGCAGCGAAGCTTCGTACTTAAGGCCACCCGCCATAAGAACAAGATCTTCAACCGTCATATCCTTACGGAAAGGATAGGTAGCAGCGCTATCAACGGCTCCTTTAATGGTAACCGTAAACTCCTTTTGCAGATCGTATATCGAAGGGATGTAAAGAACATCCTTATTTTCGAGCGCTACATCGGCTGTTTTATTGTTAAGCAACGCGTACAAATCAACAGCAACCATCTGTTTCGACGAGTCGGGTAGCGTACGGGTTATTTGTGCACGGGTAAGGAATGCATCGCCACGAACACCTTCTGCCTTATCGATAAGCTGCTTTACGGTAGATAGCTTATCGGTTAGGGCAAACATACCTGGGCGTTGCACAGCCCCCTGTATCTCCACCCTATTACTAAACGATTTTACCACTTCGCCAACGGTTAGCTCATCTCCATCCTGTATGGCGAAACTCTTAAAACCAGCCTTATCAACAGTATGCACCTCAAATTGACGTCCGTTGCTTCGCTTAAGCGTAATATTTTCGGAGTAGGCCGAAGATTTAAAGTCACCGGCAAAGCGAATTGCATCGGCAAGCGTCTCCCCCTTCTTCATCTCAAAGATGCGAGGGCGCTTAACGTTACCCTTAATGGTTACCAGCTTCTCGTATGGCGAAACAACCACCATATCGTTATCCTCCAACCTAACGTTCGATCCAAACTTGCCGTTAAGCAGGTAATCGTACACATCTAGTTCGCCTACCATGTGGCTACCTCGGTATACCTTAATGCTACGAAGCGATCCTATTTCGTTTACCCCGCCTGCAACGTATAGCGCATTAAAAAGAGTTGATAGAGAAGGAAGCGTATAAGTACCGGGACGAGCAACCTCGCCCACCATGTTAACCTTAATGCTTCTAATATTACCCAGCGAAAGGGTTAGATGCGTACCTCCTCCGTTTAGCCCCGAGTATATTCGCGATAATGCAGAGCGCAACTTCGATTCAGCTCCCTCTATGGTAAGCCCACCCAAAGCTATAGGACCAAAACTTGGAATAACAATTCTACCATCGGGGCTGACCTTCTGAGTAAAGTTATCTTCCGAAGCACCGTATATATTAATGATAAGCTCATCGCCAGCTCCCAGCTTATAGTTTTTTGGAGTTGCAATGTTTAGATTTGGAGCAAAGGTTAAGTTCTTCACTGCAAAGATCTCGCGACCATAAACCGCATTTGCCTTTTTAATGGAGTCGACTCGCAACGAATCTTGAACCCTAAACTTTACTCGGTAGAATTTATCTAAGCTATCCTGCGGTATATCGCGCATGCCATAGCCGCCTACCTTCGACGAAGCGCTCTGATTAGCGGTAGCCTGCTTTTGCTGCATAGCATTAGCCCCTTGCTTCTTCATTGCAGCATCAATCTGCTCCTGCGAAACACCGGCAGCACGTGCCTTTTCAATCATGTCGGGGGTAATAGTCTGCGCATGGGCAGATAGCGATAGCAACGCGAATCCAATTGTTGCCAATAGAAGTGCGGAAAGTCTTCGAATTATCATCATATTGTATAAATCCACATGTAAGGTATAAGTACAGCAAAGCCTCGTCAGTCACATCAACTTTAACCATTAATGGATGACATATAAGCCTTTAGCAAATAAAATATGGATACTATTCTATTGCCAGCCGCAACCTTTATCCCTCATTTTTTTGCGACCGTAAATATAGAACCTTTTACCCTAATAGAGTTCTAACAGTACAAAAAAGTGTAAAGGGTTAACGTTATATTGGTTAAAGCGATGGATACTATTCTACATTACAAAGATTTACATAAGCATGCTTTAGAACAGCAATTACTTTTTGTCCAAATTTCGTTTTTTGAGACTAGAATAAGTACTACTTGGATATACTCTTCAATCTAAGATGTAAAATATTACGAAAGGCTAAAGTCATTATATTAACGTAATTTCGATCTAAGAATTGAAACAGTTTGATATGGTTCGTAAAAGGGGATAACTTGCTAATATCATGCATAGCACAAATAAATGCCACAAAACCCTCAAACCACCCTACGGCAAGCAAGCCAAACCGCAAAGCCGACATCTCCATCCGTAAACACCATGGCGAAGCAGGAGGCGTTAGCCGACATCCCGGCAACGAACGGGACATACCTTCCCCGTCGTGGGTTCTGTTCGAAGCGGACGGAGAAACCACAACACTCGTAAAAGTGTAAAGGGCCAATGCGAGAGCAAGCCTTTATTGTGGATAAACGCCCCACCCGAAGTCTGCGAGTTAAGCCACGAAAGCCTTTCTTTGTTTCGTTTCTTTGGGCTCAAAGAAATGAAAGGGGCAAAAGACTAGTAAGAAAAAATAAAATCCAACCCTACACCCCTCCCAAGAGAGGGGATAACGTGCTACTATTAAACGTAGCACAACTATTAGCCGCAAGCATACTCCAGAAAGAAACATTCTATAATCAAATTACAGCCAAGATTGCACTAAAGCGCTACAACGCAGCGCCACCTTATTAACCGTGGGTGTAAGCCCACGGCCATTGGGGGGAGAACTATCAGCCCCAAAGGGGCGACCCCAATTCTACTCGTTTACCCAAAAGGTCAGCCCATAGCCCATTCTTATATAATGATTAGTGTAATCTTATCCCAAACTCTGCGCTGTCATGCCGGGCTTGTTCCGGCATCTAAATCTAATAGAGCGAAATAGTTCTTTGCCTTAGAAAGAACAACCATAGTCAACAACTCTTTAACTACTACATGGCAAATTGACGGGTTATAAAAAGGGACCAAACGTAATGCAGCTCGGACAGATTTTTGGTTCTATAACGAATAGGGTGAGTAGTAAATTCTGAGGGTTACTGCATCTGTAGAACATCTTCAACCACGTCGTGGTTGTTTACTTTCCTTCCCCTACCTCCCCCTAGTTTTACTCGGGGCTATTCACGTCAAAGCCCTTAGAGGCTTCTCGTAGTTAGTAAAGTAGCCTACGATTTATACTTACCCTTAATTAGCGTTAGTTCAATATGGTTGTAAACCTTATGAAAAGCGGCCATCAACCAATAGTCAGTTTATCCTCTACGAGGAAAATGTGCGGGTTATGGTTGGGTACTACAAGTCGTAATGTCCTATGGACAAAATTCGAAGGGCAAGAATACCGCGTGGCGGTTACAGACTTGTAGCATCACACCAAAACCTCGATATTATTCTCAGTAGATATACAATGATATCTTCCTCTTACATCGAGTTGACGTTGCCTTATGCAGATGAATGGCCGACAAGAGGCAATCCTAGAAGGATTGAATACGAATAGCCCCGCATGCAATGCAGGGAGAATTACACCCCATACAACTACAACCGCAAAGCGGTTGAATAGTGTGCAAAAAGAAGGGCTTACCCACCAAAAAACGTTATAGAGCCCAAATTTTGATCGGTACAAATACCGCGTGGCGATTACAGCCTTGTAGTTTATAGATTCTGTCGCTGTCTTTTTATCCGTAGGAGATATACAATTAGAAGTAGGAATAGGTTGCTCTCTAAAAAATTCCGGCATCTAAATTAGAATCCGACAGATTCTAAAAGAACTCTTCAGGTAACTCTTTAGTTTTGCAACGCGGATAATCAACACCCCATCCCCTTACCAAGCCAAAGCCACCTCCTTAGGCAATATCGCTAAATTAGGCACAACCCAAATTCAGCGCTGTCATGCCGGGCTTGTCCCGACAACTAAATCAGAATCCAATAGATTCTAAAAAACTTCAGGCAACTCTTTAGTTTTGAAACGATGAAAAGCCCCCTCTCTACAACCGAACTACACAATTCTTGTCAAAAACATAACTAGTATTGCCGGCTCCCTTTATACACCTTTAGTATAAGTTGCCTACACCTACTCAACTCTTGGAAGAACGATAACAACTCTTGGGAAGATGACAACAATTGTTGGAGGCTTCTCCACAACTGTTGGGAAGTTGTTCACAAATCATGGGAATTCTCCACAACTCTTGGCCCCCCCATCAAAACAAAGCTATCGCCCACAGCCATTCCTAACCATTCAGACAGGCGTATTCAAGACACACCTTTAGCAGAAGGGGCAGATGTGCTTTACACGACATCTGCCCCTTCTGTATTTTAACTGATACCTATTCTACTTTCCTAACCGATATCCAATATTTATACCCCCTTTATAAGGAAGGTATTCGGCACTTCCATTATATCCAACATAGCGTCCTCCGTCTGGATAGTAAAACGCCTCATAAATTGACCATTGACGACCTCCTCCAAAAAACACATCAATAAGCCATCTATCCTTAATTTTCATTTCGTAACCTATTGTAAAACCTGCCTGTACCGACCATCCCATTTGGTAAATATGGGAAGCATCATAATCCTCCTTAAAGAGCCAATGAGGCTTTGTTATTCTAAACATGGCATAGCCAGTATTAATCCCCACAAAAAAGCCCTTATTAACCTCTTTAAAGTAGTATCGTCCCTCTGGTTGAAGCATAAGAATACGAAATGGTCCCTTATCGTTTGTTTCATTTCTAAAGGTCATAAGCATATCAAATTCGAAGGTCCACTTATTTGAGATTCTAGTTTCAATAGATGGATTAAATGCCTTAGCGAATACAAGAGGTGCATTCAGTTTAATATAGGTCTGCCCATAAGCGCTTGCCGATGCCATAATAATTAGCAATAGTAAAATACGTCGCATGCCTTTTTTGAGTTTAGTTTCTAAAATTCTTGCGAAGATAACCAAACAGCACTCTAATCCAGCTTTTTCATTTTTCATTTTTCACACAAAAAAACGCCTCCAAGGAATCCTCCTCTTCGGCGCCTTTAAACTATTCCCTACTAACTACTCCCTACTCACTAATTGAATACCCTAATCTCATCAACAAATAGCCGCTTAGTTGCAGAGGTTATGGTAACCGTTGACGTTGCAGTACCTGCACCAGGGAAAGTAGCTGTAACCTCTTCAAAAGCATTTAACATAATGGCCGTATATGGCACAACCTTTTCTACACTTCCCACCTTTATTTTCAGATCAGACTCAACCGAAGTCCATCCTTTAACCTTTACCTTAACGGTAACATTGCCATTGTTAGCTGAAAGATCGAGCGTTTTTGAAATTATTTTCCCTTCGGTTCCATCAACACCCAATTTTAGAGCGCCTCCAGCCTGATAAGCCTTTGCAACAGTTGGAAAATTTTCGTTACCACTCCACGAACTTCTTGACCCATCCGAATCGGTGCTATTGCCTGTTGTTACCGAAGCAAAATCTTCGCTAAGCTTTAACGTTTCGGTGGTAGTCGGTTTTAGCGATATTACAATTTTTTCATCCCTAGTATTCACATCATCAACTCCGGTAATAGTCAACACAACCTTCGATGGATCTTCAGGGGCCAAGTCTATTGTAAGATTCACCAAATCCTGCGCTACAAGAGCCAATTTAGATGCGTATTCCTTGTCGCCCACCAAAACCACCACATTAACGTCTCCTGGGTTAAAATACCCAACACGTGATTCACTGCTAGCATAGGAAAGGCTACTACCGGCCTGCTCAATTGTTGTCGAATAAGCAATCGAATTGTCTGCACAGTACTTTTTGAAGCTATCGGAATAGATCACCTTAACCCCCGCATTTGTTTGCTTACATACCAAGCTTAAACTTGTAGTAGCACCTGCTGCTACACTAAAATCCTGAGTAACCCCATACAGTGGCGTGCCAAAATCAGGAAGCGTTACAGACGGAGAACTTACTTTTACGGTATAATCACCTACGGCTAGTTCTATGGGATTTGCCCCTATCTCCGAAACTTTTTTACCATAGGAAAAATCAGCATCCGTCTTACTTGTAATGTTAACATCGTAGCTATCCACCACAAGTGCGGCTTTTAAGCGAACACGTTCATCAACCTGAGCCGAAATTCTAACAAAACCGCTCTTAGAAATTGGCTTTACGTCATCCTTGGAACACCCCCCAAAGGCTAAAATCCCGAGGAGTAATAAAAACTTAAACCTCATAACATTAAAAGATTTTAATTTAAAACCGAATAAATTTAAGACGAAAGAGCTACAATTTCAACTGCTTAATACAATTCGTACAAATTACTGTATAAAAGGTTTACAAATCCAAGACTAAAAATCTTTTCAAAATCATCTAGTCCCAAATTCTATAAAGCCTACAATCTCTATCTTTACAGTATAAACCAAGCATATGAACAGCATACTTACAGTACTGATTATTGCCAATATCATCCTAATAGTTCTTCTTCTCTTTCTGATAGCAAAGATCAAGGAGCAACGCTTTTATCAGGAGCAGCAGATTAAGGAAGCACATAAGATGGAAGAATCCATGCGCGAAGAGTTTCGTCGCAACCGCGAGGAGTTTAGCAAACTGGCAAGCGAAGGACGCAAAGAGCAAACCCAATCGTTTAGCACCTTAACAACAGCCATCAACCAGCAGCTACAGTACATTGTAAAATCCAACGAGGAGCGAATGGAAAAGATGCGCTTCGACAATAACACTATGCTCGAACGAATGCGCGAAACTGTTGATGAAAAGCTAAATAAAACGCTGGAAGAACGCCTTGGACAATCGTTTAAAATGGTTAGCGAAAGGCTAGAACTGGTACACAAGGGACTTGGAGAAATGCACGAACTCGCCAACGGCGTTGGAGATCTAAAGAAGGTTCTTTCCAACGTAAAAACTAGGGGTATTTTTGGAGAGATACAGCTAAACGTAATTCTCAACCAGATCCTAACTCCTGCGCAATTTGAACAAAACATTACCGTAAAAGAGGGCAGCAAAGAGGCCGTAGAGTTTGCCATAAAGCTTCCTGGCAAATCGGACGACGAGGTTCTTTTTCTCCCAATAGACTCCAAGTTCCCAATGGATGTTTACCACAACCTTGTTAGCGCATACGAAACAGGCAGCACATCAACCATCCAGGAGGCGAATCGTTTGCTAGCAAAATGTATTGTAGTAAATGCCAAAACTATTTCCGAAAAGTATATAAACCCACCATACACTGCAGACTTTGCCATCATGTTCCTCCCCGTAGAGGGGCTTTTTGCTGAGGTTGTTCGCAATAGTACCCTTGTGGAACAAGCATATCGCGATTATAAGGTAATAATTACCGGACCTACAACTATCACGGCATTACTTAACAGTTTCCAGATTGGGTTTAAAACATTAGCTATCGAAAAACGATCGAACGAGGTTTGGAAGCTACTTGCTGCAGTAAAAACGGAGTTCAACAAGTTTGGCGATGTTTTGGAGAAAACAAAGATGAAGCTCAACCAAGCATCAAATGAGCTAGACTCTCTCGTTGGTGTCCGTACACGTGCCATTCAACAAAAACTTAAAGGAATCGAACAGCTTAGCGAAAACGATGCCTCTAAGATGATCGAGTAAAAAGTTGAAATCAATAAGTAATTTTTCACTTTTCATCCTTTCATTTTTTCATTTTGTGTCTAACACCTCTAGCCCATGCAAGTATACACTCTAAACGCATTCAGCAAATCGCACCAAGGAGGTAATCCTGCTGGTGTAGTTCTCGTTGCCGACCACCTTTCGGATAACGATATGCAGCAAATTGCAGCCAAAATCGGCCTATCTGAAACCGCATTTGTTTCACGATCGGACAAGGCTAATTTTAGAGTGCGCTTTTTTACACCTACACAAGAAGTAGACCTATGCGGCCATGCCACCATTGCCACATTTTACCTAATGCGCTACCTCAACATCATAAAAAAAGGCATCTACACTCAAGAAACTAACGCAGGAGTGCTTCAAATTGAGGTTGGCAAGCAAAATGTTACTATGGAGCAAGCCTCTCCTACCTTTTATGAAACCATAGACAAAGCAACCATAGCCCATTCTCTTAACATCCCCTACGATAGTATTGCAGATAACCTTCCCGTTCAAGTGGTATCAACCGGATTAAAAGACATCATAGTGCCGGTAAAAAACCTAAATGTTCTCAATTCTATTAAACCAGCATTCAGAGAAGTTGCATCAGTATCCAAACAACACAACGCGATTGGATATCATATTTATACATTAGAAACCATTAACGGAAATTTTGCCCACTGTCGGAATCTCGCACCTCTTTATGGCATAAAAGAGGAGGCAGCAACAGGATCATCATCAGGAGCACTAGCTTGCTATCTCAACCGATACGGCATTGTAAACATCCCCTCTAAAATTATTTTAGAACAAGGTTACACAATGAAAAAGCCCTCCGAAATTGCAGTTGAGCTATCCTATAAGCCCAATGGAGCAATCCAAGTAATGGTTGGAGGCAGCGCTAATAATATTAAACTTACAACCATCTAACTGCTCGTCAAAGCAACCACACCTCTCTCTTAAAACATTACTTGTTGCCAACTACTTACGTTCGCATGCTCAAAATGTAGCATACAGGCTTTGCTATACACCCTCTCCAACAACCAATATTAAAATATTATTTTAAAGCATCTTATCCAAATAGATCGCCCTTCTTTCAAACCTGTTAATGCATTACAATAATTAACAAACCCATTTTTGATTACAATTTAAAACCTCTCTGATCTATATAAATCATATTTAATACCATTTTGAGGTATATTTTGTAATATTTTCCCATTTTACTTTTATGTAGTTTCAAAATAAAAGCATATGTTTACAAAAACATTTACCATGCAAACGTTACATTACGCTGCATATTATATGTTGTTTGTTAACAAGTACTAAGCATATGGAGAAACTTATTACGATAGCCGAAGCTGCATCGAAAATTAAGAATGGAATGACGGTTATGGTTGGTGGATTTTTGTCAGCAGGAGGACCTAATCGAATTATAGACGCACTTTTAGAGTCGGGAGTAAAAGACCTTACGATAATATGCAACGATACCGCCTTCCCTGATAAAGGCTTGGGCAAGCTAATCGTAAACCATCAGGTAAAAAAGGTTATCACCTCGCACATTGGCACCAACCCATGCACTATAGACCAGATGAATGCAGGAGAACTTGTTATAGAGTTTTCGCCACAAGGTACACTAGCCGAGCGCGTACGTGCAGGGGGGGCTGGCTTAGGAGGATTTCTTACACCAACGGGGATAGGAACCGTTGTTGCAGAGGGCAAGCAGGTTATCCAAGTTGATGGGAAAGATTACCTTCTAGAGAAACCGCTACGAGCAGATGTTGCCCTACTTGGCGCTAGCATCAGCGATACAGAAGGTAACTTGGTATACAGGGGCACCTCACAAAACTTTAATCCACTAATGGCTATGGCTGCTGATATGGTAATTGCCGAAGCATGCGAGTTGGTTGAAACCGGATCAATAAAGCCCGAAGACGTAAGGACTCCTTCGATATTTGTTGATTACATCGCAAGATAGAGGGTATTAGAAAGGTTAGATGAAGACAAACAACGGTATTACATCTAACGTCTGATGAATAGAAATAACACAAACCAATCATGATACTAGTATCGTGATACTTGATACTTAATCAAAATGGGAAAGGCAGTAATAAGAGTTCGAATGAGCTCGCACGACGCCCACTACGGCGGAAACTTAGTAGACGGAGCTAAAATGCTCCAACTCTTTGGTGATGTAGCTACCGAATTGCTCATCCGCAACGATGGCGACGAAGGTCTATTCAAAGCTTACGACATGGTTGAATTTATAGCACCTGTTTATGCCGGTGACTATATTGAGGCTGTAGGCGAAATCACCCAAATGGGTAACACCTCGCGCAAGATGACCTTCGAAGCCCGCAAGGTTATCATTCCTCGTACCGACATTTCGGCTTCAGCGGCCGATGTTCTTGCTGAGCCAATCGTAGTATGCCGCGCTAGCGGAACCTGTGTTGTCCCTAAAGATTGCCAACGAAATGTAAAATAGTTGCCCATGGAAAAGCTAATCATTACCGCAGCAATTTCGGGTGCCGAGGTTACCAAAGAGATGAACCCAGCCGTACCCTACACCATCGAAGAGTTTGTACGCGAAGCAGGCTTAGCCTACGAAGCAGGCGCAAGCATCATTCACCTACACGTAAGGTACGACGAAGGCACCCCTACCCAGGACAAGGAACGCTTCCGTGTTGTAATGGAAGCAATCAAGGCTAAATACCCCGACGTTATTATTCAACCCTCTACAGGAGGTGCCGTTGGAATGACCGACGACGAACGCCTACAGCCTACCGAGTTAAGCCCAGAAATGGCTACGCTCGATTGCGGAACCCTCAACTTTGGTGGCGATGACGTTTTCATGAACACCGAGAACACCATCAAGTACTTTGGTGAGAAGATGATCGAAAGAGGCATTAAGCCAGAATTGGAAGTGTTCGACAAAAGCATGATCGACATGGCTCTTCGCCTTGGCAAAAAGGGATACATCAAATCGCCAATGCACTTCGATCTTGTAATGGGCGTTAACGGTGGTATATCTGGCGAACTACGCGACTTCGTATTCCTACGTGGAAGCCTACCTGCCGATGCAACCTATACCGTTGCCGGCGTTGGACGTTACGAGTTTTCTTTAGCAGCAGCAGCCATTATCGATGGTGGACACGTAAGGGTAGGACTCGAAGACAACGTTTACATATCAAAAGGTGTACTTGCAAAATCGAACGGAGAACTTGTCGAAAAGGTTGTTCGCCTAGCAAAAGAGTTTGGACGAGAGATTGCCACACCTGCTGAAACTCGCAAGATTTTAGGACTAACAAAGTAGACTTAAGCACGTGCATAGCCCTATAAAAAAGCCACACGCCTTACTATAAACGAACTACTGACCTTTTAAACCACATTTTTCGGACAAACTTTGGGCTATTGCAACGTGTAACCTTAAAACTAAAAATAGGCAACGAAGCCCCTTGTTGCCCAAGCGTAAGCTTAAAACAACGGGATGCTTCATAAAGCCCCTAAAAACTAAATTTTATTCTGATGAAAAAAGGTAATAAGTACGGCACACACCGCGTGATCGAACCCAAAGGGGTTCTACCACAACCAGCAAACAGAATCGACAACAATATGGATGAGATTTACGACAACGAAATCCTTATTAATGTCAAAACGCTGAATATCGACTCAGCCAGTTTTACTCAAATTGAGGAGCAAGCTGGTGGCGACGAAAAGAAGATTGCCGAGATCATGCTCGACATCGTTGCTAAGCAAGGTAAGCACCGCAATCCAGTAACAGGTTCGGGAGGTATGCTCCTAGGAGTTGTTGAAAAGATTGGTGATGCCCTTGTTGGCAAAACCGACCTTAAAGTTGGCGATAAGATTGCAACGCTCGTTTCGCTATCGCTAACCCCTCTTCGTATCGATAAGATTAAGGACATTCGTAAGGATATCGATCAGGTAGACATCGACGGAAAGGCTATTCTTTTCGAAAGCGGAATTTACGCAAAGATTCCAGAGGATATGCCAGAAAACCTAGCTCTATCGGCATTAGACGTAGCTGGAGCTCCTGCCCAAACAGCTAAGCTGGTAAAACCTGGCGATACAGTTCTTATCATCGGAGCTGGCGGAAAGTCGGGAATGCTTTGCTGCTACGAGGCAAAAAAGCGTGCAGGCGTTACCGGAAAGGTAATTGGTCTTTGCCACAGCGAAAAGAGCACCAAGCGACTTCAAGAGTTAGGCTTCTGCGACTATGTTTTCTCGGCTGATGCTACGCAACCCGTTCCAGTTCTCGAAAAGATCGAAGAGCTAACCAACGGCCAAATGTGCGACGTTACCATCAACAACGTAAACATTACCGACACCGAAATGACCAGCATTCTTTGCACTAAGGATACCGGTGTTGTTTACTTCTTCTCGATGGCAACCAGCTTCACGAAAGCAGCCCTTGGAGCAGAAGGCGTTGGTAGCGATGTTACTATGATTGTTGGAAACGGATACACCCGTGGCCACGCTGAAATAACCCTGCAGCTACTACGCGAAAGCGAAAAACTCCGCAAGGTATTCACCGAATTGTACGCATAGGAAAACAAGGAAACAAACTGCGACTATATATAACCAATTTGTAGAGGATTTGTACGGAATGAAGAAGGGATGCAAATACGGCACTCATCGGGTAATTGAGCCCAAGGGAACATTACCTCAACCAGCCTTAAAGGTTGACAACACGATGAGCATCTATGACAATGAGCTGCTGATTGATGTAACAACGCTTAACATCGACTCTGCAAGCTTTACACAAATAAAGAAGGCCTGCAAGGGCGATATTGAAAAGATGGAGGAGATGATATTCTCCATCGTTGAGGAGCGAGGTAAGATGCAGAACCCGGTAACGGGATCTGGCGGCATGCTCATTGGAAAGGTTAAAGAAATTGGCCCGAACTTTCCGGACAAATCCTTGAAAATTGGCGACAAGATAGCAACCCTTGTATCGCTATCGCTAACCCCACTTAAAATAAGCAGAATTAAGAACATCAACTTCGACAACGATCAGGTTGACGTGGAGGCCCAAGCCATACTTTTCGAAAGCGGAATTTACGCTGTACTTCCCGACGACATCCCCGAAAAGTTGGCACTTGCCGTGCTCGACGTAGCTGGTGCGCCTGCACAAACCGAGCGCCTTGTAAAAAAAGGCAACACCGTATGCATTATTGGCGGTGGCGGTAAATCGGGCGTTCTATGCAGCTACCAAGCCATGAAGAATGCAGGTCCTACCGGAAAGGTTATCGTTGTGGAATATTCAAAAGAGAATGCCCAACGCATTCAAGATTTAAATCTGGCTACACACGTAATCGTTGCCGACGCAACCAACGTGATGGAGGTCTACAACAAGGTTATGGAGATAACCAACGGCGAAGGCTGCGACGTTACCATCAATAACGTAAATGTCCCATCAACAGAAATGACATCCATTTTGGTTACCAAAGACGACGGGCTGGTATACTTCTTCTCGATGGCCACCTCCTTCTCTAAAGCCGCGCTTGGCGCCGAAGGTGTTGGAAAGGACATCAACCTTATCGTAGGAAATGGATATGCAAGGGGACATGCAGAGCTATCGCTCAACATCATCAGAGAATCTGAAACCGTAAAGGAACTGTTTAGTAAGCTATATGTTTAAGACCATGACAACAAGCAAAAGAATGGAGCTATTCCCTGAAGTTACCGACGAGCAGTGGAACGACTGGAAATGGCAGGTTCGGAACAGAATTGAAACCCTAGACGAACTAAAAAAATACGTTACCCTCACGGCTGAAGAGGAAGAGGGAATTAAGAAAGCACTCGAGAAGTTTAGAATGGCTATTACGCCCTACTACCTCTCGCTAATCGATTGGAACGACCCACACGACCCAATCCGTCGTCAGGCTGTACCAGGAATTGAAGAGACGCACATATCCAGCGCCGATCTTCTCGACCCTCTACACGAGGATGAGGATTCGCCAGTACCAGGGTTAACCCATCGTTACCCTGACCGCGTGCTATTCCTAATTACCGACATGTGCTCGATGTACTGCCGCCACTGTACCCGTCGCCGCTTTGCAGGTCAGAACGATAGCTCTACTCCAGAGCAAAACATCGACAGGGCAATTGAATATATAGCTAGAACACCTCAAGTTCGCGACGTAGTTCTATCGGGTGGCGACGCCCTTCTGATAAGCGACGAGAAGCTTGAATCTATCATTAAGAGACTACGCGCTATTCCTCACGTTGAGATTATCCGCATTGGAACACGTACCCCAGTGGTTCTTCCACAGCGCATAACCGACAATCTAGTGAATACGCTTAAGAAGTATCACCCAATTTGGGTGAACACCCACTTTAACCACTCCAACGAGGTTACTGAGGAGTCGAAAGAGGCTTGCCGCAAGCTGGCCGATAACGGATTCCCTGTAGGTAACCAGTCGGTGCTGCTCCGTGGCGTAAACGACTGCGTTCACGTGATGAAGAAGCTCGTACACGACCTTGTTCGCATGCGCGTTCGTCCCTACTACATCTACCAGTGCGACCTTTCGATGGGCTTGGAACACTTCCGTACCCCCGTATCAAAGGGCATTCAGATAATAGAAGGTCTTCGTGGTCACACTACCGGATTTGCCGTACCAACGTTTGTAGTTGATGCACCCGGCGGCGGCGGAAAGACTCCAGTTATGCCTCAGTACGTAATATCGCAGGCACCATCGAAGGTAGTTCTCCGCAACTTCGAAGGGGTGATTACCACCTACTCCGAGCCAACCGACTACGAGGATGTTTGCCACTGCGATGAGTGCAAGAAGACTACCCACGAACAGGTAGAAGGCGTTGCTTCGCTGCTACGAGGCGACAGACTTTCCATCGAACCGAGCTTCCTTGCCCGCAAGGAGCGCCATAAGCTAAGAGATCAGAACAAGTAATAAGCCTTGCCCTAAATGCCTTTTATTGAGGACATACTTAAGCACAAAAGCCTCTCCATCGTAGGATTGGAGAAGAATACGGGGAAAACCGAGTGCCTTAACTATGTCCTCAGTAGGTTAAAAGATTGCAACGTAAAGGTGGCGCTAACCTCCATCGGCATCGATGGGGAAACCCGCGACCAGGTATGCCAAACGCCCAAACCCGAAGTAACGGTTTACGAAGGGATGGTGTTTGTTACCACCGAAAAGCACTACAAGCAGAAGCAGCTGGTTTCGGAAATCCTTGATGTTAGCCAACGGGCAACATCGCTAGGACGGCTGGTAACGGCCAGAGCCGTAACATCTGGTAAGGTGCTAATTTCGGGATCTCCAGAAACTGCTGGACTAAAGCTGATGATCGGCAAGATGAATGAAATCGGCATTGACCTTACCATTGTTGATGGTGCGCTTTCGCGAATAAGCCTAGCCTCGCCCGCTGTTACCGACGCCATGATACTGGCAACAGGTGCAGCCGTATCGGCCAACATTCCTCAGCTGGTGCGCAAAACCAAGTTCTTGTTCGACCTGATCAACATAGAGGAGGTTGAAGCTGCGGTAAAGGAGCAATTCGTTGGAATCGAAAAAGGTATTTGGGCTATTGGTAATGATGGAGACATCCACGACTTAGGGGTTGCATCGGCGTACATGCTCGAAAAGGCCAGAGAGGATCTGTTCCGATTTGGCACCACAATAGTGGTTAACGGCGCCATCACCGATAAGCTGCTAGGCCACCTGAAAAGCCAGAAGAACGTTAAAGAGATAACCCTGATAGCGCGCGATTTTACGCGGATTTTTGCAACACCCGAGGTGTACAACGCCTTTATAAAGAAGGGTGGAACCCTTAATGTGCTTCAAAAGACGAAGCTAATCGCCGTTTGCGTTAACCCCACCTCGCCCGAGGGCTACGTGCTCGACTCGGAGGTGCTACGAAGGGAGATGCAGCAGGCGCTACAGGTTCCGGTATACGATGTAAGACAAATTTGAGATGCAGCTAAAGAGTGTCATAGAAGAAGTTGGAGGGCTACGCTTCATGGTAGACCGTCTCGACATTCAGTCGGGAGTTGGGCGTAGGCTGCTGCTTGCATCCGAGCTGATGACCTCCAAAGAAGCCATCGAGCGCGATCACTCAAACCAGCAACACCTGCGCGAGCTGCTTGACGACGACGCCTGCCTATCGGCAACCAACACGATACGGGTAAAGCTAGCCCAGATTAGGGACATTAAAGGCTCCCTAAAGAATCTGGAGCGCGGACAGGTGCTCGACGACATCGAGCTATTCGAGGTTAAGCACTTTGCCATCGTCGCCAACGAAATCCGCGAGATATCCAACAGCAAAGGCATCTCCCCTATCGACCTACCAAATATTGAAGGTGCAATTGCGCTGCTCGACCCCGATGGCAACCGCATCCCATCGTTCTACATCTACGACGCCTACTCTACCGAGTTGGCCAGCATCCGCAAGCAAATAAAGAGCCAACCTGCCGATAGCGACGTCAGCGGCTTCCTCGAAAAGGCCGAAGCCATTGAGGATACCATTCGCCAGCGGCTATCCAACGAGCTACGAGCAATGCTCGCTACCCTTAGGCAATCGCTGGAGCACATTGGCAAGCTCGACATCCTTATCGCAAAGGCCCATCAGGCAAAGGAGCTACAGCTGGTTCGTCCCGATATTTCGGACAGCGTCACCTCGTACCAAGGTATCTTCAATCCTCAGGTAAAGGAGATTTTAGCCCAGCAAGGCAAGCGTTTCCAACCTGTTGATATATCGCTCGACCGCAGCATCTGCCTGATAACCGGCGCCAACATGGCGGGCAAAACCGTGATGCTGAAAACCGTTGCCCTAAGCCAGTACCTTTGCCAGTTCGGCTTCTTTGTTCCGGCAGCAAAGGCTTCGGTGTGCCTGGTAAACCGCATCATGACCAGCATCGGCGACGAGCAGTCGGAACTTAAAGGGCTTTCGGCATTTGCCGCCGAGATCCTTAAGATCAGCCATATTGTGGCCGCTGCAAAAACTGATAAAAAGCTACTCGTCCTCATCGACGAGCTGGCCCGAACCACCAACCCCACCGAAGGGAAAGCCATCGTGAGCGCTACGGCCAACATGCTTAACGGCATGGGCATCCGCGGAATCATCACCACGCACTACAGCGGGGTTAAAACCGACTGCCACAGGCTTCGCGTAAGGGGATTCGTAGATAGCATTAACGAAACGGTTACCATAGATAACCTCAGCAGCTTCATCGACTACTCGCTGGTAGACGACGACAGCGGCCTCGTCCCGCAGGAGGCGCTGCGCATAGCATCCCTTTTGGGCGTCGACGACGAGCTGCTGGGATTGGCCCGAAAAATGATAGATGAAAGCAGCTAGACTGTCTCTGGCAGCCGTTAGAACGTGAAGAACGGCGATCCGAACGTGAAGATCAGCAAAC
The DNA here is from genome assembly GCF_004340205.1 of Acetobacteroides hydrogenigenes. Lineage (NCBI taxonomy): Bacteria > Pseudomonadati > Bacteroidota > Bacteroidia > Bacteroidales > Rikenellaceae > Acetobacteroides > Acetobacteroides hydrogenigenes. The sequence goes on along the minus strand of NZ_SLWB01000019.1, from coordinate 10,872 downwards.
TTGACGTGAAGGATGACGATCTGAACGTGAAGGTTGGCAAACCTGAAGCGAAGGACGGCGATCTGAACGTGAAGATTGGCAAACTTGAAGCGAAGGACGGCGATCTGAACGTGAAGGTTGGCAAACCTGAAGCGAAGGACGGCGATCTGAACGTGAAGGTTGGCAAACTTGAAGCGAAGGACGGCGATCTGAACGTGAAGGTTGGCAAACCTGAAGCGAAGGACGGCGATCTGAACGTGAAGATTGGCAAACTTGACGTGAAGGACGGCGATCTGAACGTGAAGGTTGGCAAACTTGAAGCGAAGAACGGCGATCTGAACGTGAAGATCGGCAAACTGCGAAGCAGAATGGAAAATTACAGCAGAAAAAGAATACAAAGCGACATGATACAGAATAGTAAACTAGGACTCGACTACAACACCGTTAGCTACGCGAAGGGTGTGGCAAAAAAAATTGCCGACGACGTGCAGCTTTTCGTGGAGAACTACACCACGGTTGCCGTTGAACGAACCCTTTGCCGACTACTGGGCATCGACAACGTCGACGAAAACGAGGTACCGCTACCCAACGTAGTGGTGGATGCGCTTAAGGAAAAGGGCGTGCTAAGCGAAGGCGTAATGTTCTTCATCGGAAATGCCATTGCTGAAACGGGGCTAACCCCTCAGCAGATTGCCGAGCAGCTTGCCACAGGTAAGCTCGACATTACTACGCTGCCCATCCACTCCAAAGCCGAGATCAACAAGGCGCTTGAACCCCATATCAACGCCGCTATCAACCGCATAAAGGCACGCCGCGCACGCCGCGAAAACTACCTTAACACCATTGGCGAGGGTAGTAAGCCCTACATCTACGTGATTGTTGCCACGGGTAACATCTACGAGGATGTGGTGCAGGCCGAAGCCGCCGCCCGTCAAGGTGCCGACATCATTGCGGTAATCCGTACCACAGGTCAAAGCTTGCTCGACTATGTTCCCTACGGTGCAACCACCGAGGGTTTTGGAGGAACATTCGCCACCCAGGAGAACTTCCGCATCATGCGTACAGCCCTCGATAAGGTTGGCGAAGAGGTTGGACGCTACATCCGCCTGTGCAACTACTGCTCCGGGCTATGCATGCCCGAGATTGCCGCCATGGGCGCCCTCGAAGGGCTCGATGTGATGCTGAACGATGCCCTCTACGGCATCCTTTTCCGCGACATCAACATGCAGCGCACGCTGGTCGACCAGTACTTCTCGAGGGTGATTAACGGTTTTGCCGGAGTGATCATCAACACCGGCGAGGACAACTACCTCACCACTGCCGATGCCTTCGACGAGGCGCACACCGTACTAGCATCCGACCTCGTTAACGAGCAGCTTGCCCTACTGGCTGGGCTACCCGAAGAGCAGATGGGCCTAGGACACGCCTTCGAAATGAACCCCGACCTCGAGAACGGATTCCTTTACGAGCTAGCCCAAGCACAGATGACCCGCGAGATATTCCCTAAGGCACCGCTTAAGTACATGCCACCTACCAAGTTCATGACAGGGAACGTGTTTAAGGGGCAGATTCAGGATGCGCTCTTCAACCAGATCTCCATATGGACAGGACAGGGCATTCAGCTGCTAGGCATGATTACCGAGGCCATCCACACCCCATTCATGTCGGACCGCTACCTGGCCATCGAAAACGCCAAGTACATCTTCAGCAACATGAAGAGCATTGGCGACGAGATGGAGTTTAAGCAGGATGGCATCATCCGCAAGCGTGCACAGCAGGTGCTAGCCGAGGCGGTTGAGCTGCTCGAAAAGCTGGATAAGGAAGGGCTGTTTATCGCGCTGGAGAAGGGAATCTTTGCCAACGTAAAGCGCCCAAAGAACGGAGGAAAGGGCTTGAGCGGGGTTGCCGAAAAGGGCGCCAACTACATCAACCCATTTATTGAACTAATGAAAAACAGGTGCTAAGATGAGCGGAGGATTATACTCGATGGAGGCTAGCGATTTCGACAAAACGCTTGACCTAAAAAACATAAAGCCCTACGGCGATACAATGAACGACGGTAAGATGCAGCTCAGCTTCACCCTACCCGTTCCGGCAGGCGACGAAGCCGTCGAGGCTGCCAAGCAGCTGATGAAGAAGATGGGATTGGAGAACCCTCAGGTGGTCTTCTTCAAGGAGCTAACCGAAGGCTTCACCTTCTTCAACTGCTACGCCAGCTGCACCCACACCGTAGACTACACCAACATATACGTGCCAAAGGTGGAATCAACCACCATGGACATGCACGAAACCGACCAGTTCATCAAGGAGCACATCGGGCGCAAGATCGTTATTGTTGGCGCTAGCACCGGCACCGATGCCCACACCGTAGGTATCGACGCCATCATGAACATGAAGGGCTACGCCGGTCACTACGGATTGGAGCGCTACGAAATGATTGAGGCGCTGAACATGGGTAGCCAGGTTCCCAACGACGAGTTTATAGCCAAGGCTATTGAGATGAAGGCCGATGTGCTACTGGTATCGCAAACCGTTACCCAAAAGGATGTGCACATCAAGAACCTCATCGAGCTGGTAGAGATGCTCGAGGCCGAAGGGCTTCGCGATAAGGTTATCCTCATCTGCGGTGGGCCACGCATCTCGCACGAGCTGGCCAAAGAGCTGGGCTACGATGCCGGCTTCGGCATGAACTCCTACGCCGATGATGTAGCCTCGTTTGCCGCACAAGAGTTAGACAGAAGATTAAACAAATAGGAGTTAGACGAAGTTATTTCAGAAGTTAGACGAAGTTATGGGAAATAGAAACAGTTATCCCCCTCCTCCCGGCAACGGGAGGATAAACAACTTCGAGGATACAGCTCCATCTAACGTCTAAAATCTAACGTCTAATGTCTGTATTCTAAAAAATAAAAACCTACCCTACATGGATAAAGACCAGATAAGAGAGGTAATTGCTCGTAGAGCGGCCCTCGAACTTAAAGATGGCGATGTGGTAAACCTAGGCATTGGGCTTCCAACGCTTGTACCTAACTACGTTCCGGCTGGAGTTAAAGTAATTCTACAATCGGAAAACGGATTACTCGGAATAGGTCCGGAGCCTGCTCCCGGCGAAGAAAATCCCGAATTGGTTAATGCAGGAGGAGGCTACATTACAGCAATACCTGGAGCATCGAGCTTCGATAGCGCCACCTCTTTTGCCATTATCCGTGGTGGGCATGTTGACGTTACCATCCTCGGCGCCCTTCAGGTAGACGAGAAAGGAAACCTTGCCAACTGGATGATCCCCGGAAAGAAAACCCCAGGAATGGGTGGAGCAATGGATCTGCTTATTGGTGCAAAAAAGGTAATCCTAACCATGGAGCACACCGCTAAGGGTGCGCATAAGATCATGAAGCAGTGCAACCTTCCGCTTACCGCAGCAGGACAGGTAAACCTCATCATCACCGAAATGGGCGTTATGGAGATTACCCCAGAAGGCATCGTACTAAAGGAGATCAATCCCGAGTTTACGGTTGAAGAGGTGCAAGCAGCCACCGAGGCAACCCTGATTATTCCAAAAGACATCAAACCAATACAGAGCTAACATTATGAGTAAAGTATTTATCGTTGCCGCTAAGCGTACCGCTGTCGGCAAGTTTATGGGAAGCCTCAGCAGCGTTTCGCCTGCCGATATGGCCGCCGAGGTGATTAAGAACATCATTAACGAAACCAAGATAAACCCCGCTAGTATCGACGAGGTAATCGTTGGTAATATTCTGATGGCTGGATACAAGCAAGGCATTGCCCGTCAGGCAGCCGTAAAGGCAGGCATCCCTGTTGAAGTACCTGCTTACGGCATCAACATGATCTGCGGTAGCGGAATGAAAGCCATCCTTGATGGTGCTACCCACATTAAAGCTGGCGAGGCTGAAGTTGTACTGGCAGGTGGTACCGAGTCGATGTCTAACGCCGGATACGTGCTACCAGGAACCCTCCGCAATGGAAACAAGATGGGCGACTTCAAGGCTATCGACCACATGGTGTGCGATGGTCTTACCGATGCATTCGAAGGCTATCACATGGGCATCACCGCTGAGAATGTTGCCGAAAAGTATAGCATCACCCGTAAGGAGCAAGACGAATTCTCGTACAACTCGCAGGTTAAGGCCGCAACCGCCATCGACGAAGGACGATTCAAAAATGAAATTGTACCTATCACCGTAAAGATTGGCAAGGAGATGGTTTCCTTCGACACCGATGAGTTCGTAAACCGCTCTACCAACCCCGATAAGCTGGCAAACCTAAAACCAGCCTTCAAGAAGGACGGAACCGTTACCGCAGGTAATGCTTCAGGCATTAACGATGGCGCTTCGTTTGTTCTTTTGGCATCGGAAGAGGCTGTTGCCAAGTACAACCTTACCCCTCTTGCCGAAGTTATTGCCACCGGACAGGGCGGAGTTGAGCCTTCAATCATGGGAATGGGACCTGTCCCTGCTATTGCAAAGGCGCTTAAGAAAGCCAATATGAAACTCGACGAAATGGAGATCCTTGAGCTAAACGAAGCCTTCGCGGCTCAATCGCTTGGCGTAATTCGTCAGCTATCTGAAGACCATGGAGTAACCGAAGAGTGGATTAAGCAACACACCAACGTAAACGGTGGAGCCATTGCGCTTGGTCACCCAATTGGTGCATCGGGCAATCGCATTACCGTTAGCCTTGTTCACGAAATGATGAAGAGCAACAAGCAGTACGGCTTGGCTTCGCTTTGCATCGGTGGAGGTATGGGAACGGCTATAATCCTTAAGAAGGTAGAGTAAGCAAACCGCATAATCCACAAAAGCAAGACACTCATGATTAAGCCAGGAGATGTTTACACGCATAGCGTCGAATTTAAGCAAGAGGATGTTAACAAGTTTGCCGAGATAACCGGCGACTGCAACCCTATCCATATCGATGCAGCCTATGCGGCCAATACCATTTTTAAGCGACCAATTGTGCACGGTTTTCTCTCAGGGGCGGTTTTCTCCAAAGTTTTCGGAACCCTTTTCCCCGGCGAAGGAACCATCTACCTGTCGCAGGAGATGAAGTTTCTTGCGCCAATTTTTGTGGATGAGCCCTACGAAGCCCGCTTCGAAGTACTGGAGGTGAACACTGAAAAGCATGTCGGCATTATAAGCTGCACCCTGCAGAATAGTCAGGGTACGGCCTGTATCGTCGGCAATGCCAAACTAAAGCATGATAAGCAATTCGTTTAACCTAATTCAGAGAATGATGAAACGACTTGAGAATAAAGTAGCCATCATCACCGGTGGCGCAGCAGGTATCGGTGCAGCAACGGCAACTCGTTTTGCTGCCGAGGGCGCAACCACCATTATTTGGGACTTGGACGAAACAAGAGGCAATGCCCTAGCCGAGCAGCTTTGCAGCGAAGGCAAGAAGGCTTCCTTTGCCAAGGTTAACACCGCAAAGTACGAAGAGGTAGAGGCTGCGACCAAAGCGGTAATCGAGAAATTCGGTAAGATTGACATCCTTATCAACAACGCTGGAATTACCCGCGACAGCACGCTTAAGAAGATGACCCCCGAGCAATGGCAGCAGGTGATCGACGTTAATCTTACTGGTGTTTTCTACTGCACAAAGATTGTTTCAGAATATATGGTAGAAAAAAATTACGGACGTATTGTTAACGCATCGTCGGTAGTTGCACTATACGGAAACTTTGGACAAACCAACTACGTAGCAACCAAGGCTGGTCTTATTGGTATGACCAAAACCTGGGCACGCGAGCTCGGCAAAAAGGGCATCACCGTAAACGCTATTGCTCCCGGCTTTATCGCCACCGAAATGGTTTCCAAAATGCCCGAAAACGTTATCGATGCAATGAAGAGTAAGGTGCCAGTTGCCCGACTAGGACAACCAGAGGAAATTGCTGCGGCATACCTATTCCTTGCTTCGGATGAAGCAGCTTACATCAACGGAGCTACACTTAGCGTAGATGGAGGTATGACTATATAACAATTCGTAATGATTTGTTATATTTTCAACTTTAATTTAATACACAGCACTGTTATTTTAATAACAATTTACTACCTTTGAGATCGAAATAAAGAGATCTTAAAAAGTATGTAACATAAATCCAAATCCAGTATTCACAGTATTGGATTTGGATTTTTTTATAGCAACGGATTTGATTTAAACGAAATAACAGCATGGATTTTAGCTTAACAAAAACGGAGACCCTATTTCTTCAGATGATTAGGGAATTTGCCGAAAAAGAGGTGAAGCCGCTTGCCGCCGAAGTCGATGAGCAAGAGTTTTTCCCTATCGAAACGGTAAAGAAAATGGCCAAGTTGGGGTTGATGGGAATACCTGTTCCAGTTGAATACGGAGGAGCAGGTGGAACTAACCAGCTTTACAGCATGGCGGTAGAGGAGCTTTCGGCAGCTTGTGCAACTACAGGTGTAATTGTATCGGCGCACACATCGCTTTGCGCTGCGCCAATTATGGAGAACGGAACAGAAGAACAAAAGCGCAAATACCTTCCAAAGCTTGCATCTGGAGAATGGATTGGTGCTTTTGGTCTTACCGAACCCAATGCCGGAACCGATGCCTCGTCGCAGCAAACAACAGCTGTTGAAGATGGCGATAGCTACATCCTAAACGGAAGCAAGATATTTATCACCAACGCCGAATATGGTCATGTGTACATCATTTTTGCCATGACCGATAAGTCGAAGGGTGTAAAAGGCATTTCTGCCTTTATTGTAGAAAAAGATTTCCCAGGATTCTCGGTTGGAAAGAAGGAAAAGAAGATGGGTATCCGTGGATCGGCAACCTGCGAGCTGATTATGGAGAACTGCATTGTTCCAAAGGCAAACATGCTGGGCAAACTTCATGGAGGGTTCGGCATCGCCATGAAGACCCTCGACGGTGGTCGTATTGGTATTGCAGCTCAGGCTCTAGGCATCGCTCAAGGAGCCATCAACGAAACAGTAAAGTACTCGAAGGAGCGTAAGCAGTTTGGCAAGTCTATCGCCGCATTCCAAAACACCCAGTTCCAAATGGCCGATCTTGAAACCAAGACTCAGGCTGCTCGCCTTTTGGTACGTCAGGCTGCCTATAAAAAGGATGCTGGCCTCCCCTACACTGTTGATGCTGCCATGGCTAAGCTTTTTGCTGCCGAAACGGCAATGGAGGTTACCAATAAGGCAGTTCAGTTCCATGGTGGATACGGCTACACCCGCGAATATCCAGTAGAGCGCATGATGCGCGACGCCAAGATCACCGAGATCTACGAAGGCACCTCTGAGGTACAGCGCATGGTAATTGCTGCTTCACTATTTAAGTAGAATTCAAAAACGAATGACGATGAAAATTGTAGTTTGCATTAAGCAAGTACCCAATACTACCGAAATCAAGATAAACCCAACCACGGGAACGCTTATCCGCGATGGAGTTGCCAGCATTATGAACCCTGACGATAAGAGCGGGCTAGAAATGGCGCTGGAGTTAAAGGAGAAGCATGGCGCACACGTAACTGTAATCACCATGGGACCACCTCAGGCCGATGCCGTGCTGCGTGAGGCATTTGCCATGGGCGCTGACCGTGCCATCCTACTTACTGACCGCAAGTTTGCAGGTGCCGATACCTTGGCTACCTCGCATGCGCTTGCAGGTGCGCTTCGTAAGCTTGAGTTCGACCTACTTATCACCGGACGCCAGGCTATCGATGGCGATACCGCACAGGTTGGTCCACAGATTGCCGAGCACCTAGACCTGCCACAGGTTACCTACCTCGAGCAGATCGAATTCGACGGAGACAAAACCTTTACCGTACGTAGAGCGACTGAAGAAGGCTTCCAAATTCTAGAAGTTGAAAGTCCATGCGTTGTTACCGTACTATCATCGGCCAACCAGCCCCGCTACATGAGCGTAAGAGGTGTGGTAGAGGCCTACAACCGCGAAGTGGAAACTTGGGGTGCCGACAACATCGACGTTGAAGAGGGTGTGCTTGGACTAAAAGGCTCTCCTACCCGCGTTCACAAGGCGTTCACCCGTGGCGTTAAGGCTCCTGGCGAGCAGTACGAGGTGGATGCAGAAGAGGCTGTTGGCATCATCATCAGAAAATTAAAAGAAAAGTTTATCCTTTAAAACGCTAGCAATGGACAAAGCACAATATAAGGGCGTTTACGTCTTCATAGAACAAAGAGAGGGTAAGGTACAGCACGTATCGCTAGAGCTGCTTGGCAAAGCCCGCGATCTTGCCGATGCACTTAACGAAAAGGTTTACGCCATCTTCCCAGGCAGCGGCATAGCCGAGAAGGCAAAAGACTTGATTGCCTATGGAGCTGACGTGGTGCTCTGCATGGATGCTCCCGAGTTGGCCGAGTACACCACCGAGCCATACGCTCAGGCCATCTGCCAAATCGTTAACGAGAGCAAGCCCGACATCGTACTGATTGGCGCCACCACCATTGGCCGCGACCTTGGGCCTCGCCTATCGGCTCGGCTATCAACAGGTCTTACCGCCGACTGTACCCGTTTGGAAATCTCGGAGGAGAAGGAACTACTGATGACCCGACCTGCCTTTGGCGGCAACCTTATGGCTACCATTGTTTGCAAGGAACACCGCCCTCAAATGAGCACAGTACGTCCCGGCGTAATGAAGGCGATGGATGCGGATGCTACCCGTCAAGGCAAGGTAGAGATTGTTACAGCAAACTTCGACAAGACAAAGTTTAGGGTAAAACTGGTGAAGACGGTGAAGGAAGCAAAGAACATGGTGGACATCTCCGAAGCAAAAATTCTGATATCGGGAGGTCGCGGCATTGCAAATCCTGAAGGACTTGAGATGCTAAAGGAGCTTGCCAGCACCATGCATGCGCAGGTATCGGCCTCGCGTGCGGTGGTTGATGCCGGGTTCGTTGGTCACGAACGTCAGGTTGGACAAACGGGAAAGACCGTTCGCCCCGATCTATACTTCGCCTTCGGCATTTCGGGTGCCATCCAGCACCTAGCCGGTATGGAGGAGTCGGACTTCATCGTTGCGGTGAACAAAGACAAGAGCGCGCCCATCTTCCAGGTGGCCGACCTCGGTATCGTTGGCGATGCCCGTAAGATTATTCCGCTGCTTAACGAGCGGTTGAAGAAGAGGTAGAGCTCACAAACTGCTATATTATAATTTCAATCCCCACCATGTGGCATTTGCTGCTGGTGGGGATTTTTTCGACTAAACGATCAAATAACAGCACTAAATTTATCACCATCAAAAAAAACAAACTACCTTTAGCTAAATTTTTTCAAACAACTTATTTTATGAACTTAAAAAAAATTCTACTTGCATCTGCATGCATTCTTGCTGTAAATGCAGCATTCTCGCAACAATTTCTTGAAGGTTTTCAACTTGTTTCGAAAGGGAAACCTGCCTACGTAACGCTTATGACCGGCGAAAAACTTGAAGGCCATATTAAGGATGTTGATTGGAGAAAGGGGCTTTATGAAAGCATCGTTTTTGTAGACAACAACGGCAAAGAGAGCAACCTTATGGCCAAAGATATCCAAACACTTTACGCCCAACCTGCCGGGATGGAAAAACTGGCAAAGCGAATGGAATTTGGCTCTAACGTACATAAAGCAACCAGCAAAGATTACAACTTCGACCTTCTTGGACAGGGGATGATGATTCTTGAGCAAACTGACGTGCTTATTAAGAACAAGAAGCAGTTCAACCTTTTAATGCAGCTGCTAAACCCTGATTTTTGCAGCGAAATTAAGGTATATAGGGATCCTATTGTTGAAGAAACCACAAAATGGGGTGTAGCTGGCATAACATTAGCCGGTGGTGACATCAAGACCTACTACGTAAAGAAAGGAACTGCTCCTGCCTACAGGGTAGAAAAGAGCGACTACAAGAAGGAATTCGCCAAGCTTTTTGGCGATAACGCTGAAATGACGAGAAAGTACGGCGAAAAGCCAAGCTGGTACGACTTTGCTAAGCATATCGACGAATATACCAAGGCTAAACAATAATTAAAAAGTAAGGCCATCCAAATTTGAATGGCCTTACTTTTTAATTATTATGTAAGCCAACAGGATGAAACCTATAAGCATTTAACAGATTATCCTTTACTATTGTGTAAAATCTTCGCTATATTCACAAGCATAAGAAACCAAATTCTTACCGCTATGAAAAAAATCCTGATTCTAACCTCAATGATTTGCATTGCATCACTAGCAAACGCCCAGTCGATTCAAACCAACCTCGATCGTATCCAAGATGAACTCGACAAGATTATGCAAGAGGCCAACTCGCTTCCTGCCTACAAGCGTAGCGCAATATCCGCTAGCATTCTCAACATTAAAAGAATGCTAGGATCGAACTATACCGTGCCATACGACAACAACTACTACCCTCAGGAAAGGGTGATGAACGATAGAGAGTTCGACAACTTTATTCTCTCCATCAAGCAAACCAGCTCGTTTGATGCTCGTTTTATGCAAATAAGCAAGGCAACCCGCAATACGAGTTTCTACATGGATCAGATTCATGACATTCTAAAGCAATTCAATTTTAGCAGCGAGCGGAATAAGATTCGGGACATTCTACTCCCCAAAGCAATCGACCATGAAAACATTCGCCTTCTGTACGATCTCTACCGATTCCCTAGCGAACAGAAGCGACTAAACGAACTACTCGAAAAGAATCCACGAAGAGAATCCATGCAAATAGAGCCCGAGAGAATATCAAAAAAGACGGAATAGCCGGGAGTATTCACGGAACTGTGTCTACCATATTTTCTCGGAAGCAGGAATTACACCTGCCTTTTAGGTTAGGCCTCTTATCGGAGCAAGGGTGGCGAGGGAACGGAGCCACTTGTATACCCTTGCTCCGATAAGAGGCCTAGCCTTCCTTTG